>CAJOQZ010000091.1 GCA_905236585.1 uncultured Lachnospiraceae bacterium | reverse complement strand
GAATGCTCCACAATATGCGGGCATCCGTAAGAATTGGAAACCGGCGTCTTAAATCCGATATAAAATACTTTATTCTCGTCGTCATTTTCCATCAAAATCAGACGGGCGCCGCTTTTTTTATGGCGAAGCACATAGCCCGTCGAATGCAGGTCGCTAAGTTCCTGCTGCTGGATAAATTCATAAGTTTCGGGAATCAAAAACATAACTACTCCTTTATATATTGGGATCGACTGTTTCCTACCTCACCCCTCCAAGGAATGGATGAACAGCCCCGATAATAATTTCGGTTCGAACCATGTGGACTTCGGCGGCATCAGAAGCCCTGCATCCGCCACTTTTATCAGTTCTTCGATCTGGGTCGGATACATGGCAAACGCAATTTTGCAGTCCTTTTCACACCGTGCCTCCAAGCCTTCGAATCCGCGGATGCCGCCGACAAAGTCGATTCGTTTGTCCGTCCGCGGATCGCCGATATTTAAGATCGGTCGTAAAATCTTATTCTGCAAAATGGAAACGTCTAAGCCCTCCACCGGGTCGTCGGTTCTATCCTCCGGCCAAAATTCATACAAATACCAGCAGTCGTCCAAAAACATGGAAAACTGCCCCTTTTTCTCCGGAGCGATCGGGTAAAAATCCTCGCGGATACGGTTTGCCGCACAGTCGATTTTT
Source organism: uncultured Lachnospiraceae bacterium (assembly GCA_905236585.1). GTDB lineage: Bacteria > Bacillota > Clostridia > Lachnospirales > Lachnospiraceae > RGIG4930. Next base: position 4,311 of record CAJOQZ010000091.1, on the reverse strand, counting down.
TCTAATAGTTTTGCCGGGGAAAGCCAGTTCAAGTCCTTTACCACACGGTTGTACGGCAGGATTTGAAGTTCCGCTTCGTCGAAGAACACTGACAAAAAGTAATTGTATTCTTCCTTTCCGGTATGACGGGGATTGTTTTGTTTTCGCATCTGACAAACCTTTACTGCCGATGCGCAGCGATGGTGTCCGTCCGCGATGTAGATCGTCGGAATATTGGAAAAAGCAAACGAGATGTTGTCGATATCGCGCCCGTCCGCAATCGCAAAGACGCGCTGACGCACACCTTCTTCCGTCGTAAAATCATATACCGGCGAAACCGTCTTCTTGGTACGGGAAATGATCTCGGAAATCGTGCGGTTGTGCCGGTGCGCCAAAAAGATCGGTCCGGTCTGGGCGTTTAATGCGTCCACATGACGGATGCGGTCTTCTTCCTTGTCCGCGCGCGTATTCTCGTGCCGCTTGATTACGCCGCTCTCATAATCGGATGCCGCCGCCAGACCGACGATCCCGTTTTGCTCGCGCCCGTCCATGGTCAATTCATAGAGGTAGAACCGGGGTTCTTGATCCTGCATAAAATCTCCATCCGCGATGGATTTTTCCAAAAGTTCCTTTGCTTTTTCATAGACCTCGGGAGCGGTCGCTTCCTGCCCTTCCGGAAAATTCACCTCGGCGCGGTCGATCCGCAGAAAGGAGAGCGGGTGGTGCTTTACGATCTCCCTCGCTTCTTTTGTCGTATAAACGTCATAAGGGAGAGCCGCGATATCCGCTGCTCTCTCCTTTATCGGTCTTATGCTTCTAAATGGTTTAACTATCGCCATATCTGCTCCTATTTGATGACCCGTACCCGGATGACTTCGGGAATCTTCTTCAGTTTCTCCACCGCCTCTTTTGTCACCGGCGTATCCAGATCCAAAAGCGCGTACGCAAGCGTGCCGCGGGTCTTGTTGAACATGTCGGATACGTTGATGTCGTCGTCGCCCATGATCTTCGTGTACTGCGCAATGACGCCGCGGACGTTCCGGTGCATGATCGCCACACGACCGCCCCTCGGCGGACGCCCCATGTCGCAGTCGGGGAAATTGACCGAGTTAATGATGTTGCCGTTCTCAATGTAGTCCATGACCTGATTGACCGCCATGACTGCGCAGTTGTCCTCCGCCTCTTCCGTCGAAGCGCCAAGATGCGGGGTAAGAAGCACGCCCGGATGTCCCGCCGTCGTGCGGTTCGGGAAATCGGAAACGTATTTGCGGATCTTGCCGTTGTCGATCGCCTTTAAGACTTCCTTCTCATCCACGAGCAGGTCGCGTGCAAAGTTAAGGATCACGACGCCTTTTTTCATCAATTTAATAGCATCCCGATTTATCATGCTGCGCGTATTGTCCATCAGCGGCACATGGATGGTGATAAAGTCGCAGGTCTTATAGATGTCGTTCACATCGTCAATATGACGGACGCTTCTCGATAAATTCCACGCCGCCTTGACCGAGATGTACGGATCGAAGCCGTACACTTCCATGCCGAAATGCGTCGCCGCGTTCGCAACACGCACGCCGATGGCTCCGAGTCCGATCACGCCTAATTTTTTCCCATATAGTTCCGTTCCGGCAAAATTCTTCTTCGCCTGCTCCATGGACTTCGCGATCTCCTCATCGTTCGCGTTGTCATTGACCCATGCGTTGCCGCCGATAATATCGCGTCCCGAAAGGAGCATCCCCGCGAAGACCATCTCCTTCACCGCGTTGGCGTTCGCGCCCGGCGTATTGAAAACGACGATTCCATGCTCCGCGCAGTCCTGAATCGGAATATTGTTGACGCCCGCTCCCGCCCTCGCGACGCAAAGCAGCCTCTCATGGAACTCCATCTCGTGTAGCTTCGCGCTTCGGACAAGGATCGCGTCCGCATCTTTTACGTTGTCCCTCTTCACGTAGTCTTTGGTAAAACGATCAAGTCCCACCTCGGAAATCGGATTCTGGCAGTTATAATTGTACATGGTATTTGGTCTCCTTCGTTGATTCTTTGTATCTAAGCACCGCGTCCGATGCGGCAACCGCTTAAGCATCTGAGCGGTTACGCGTTCTTCTTTTCAAAGTCCTGCATAAATTCCACTAATTTTTCTACGCCCGCTTTCGGCATGGCGTTGTAAATGGATGCACGCATGCCGCCGACCGAGCGGTGCCCTTTTAGGTTCTCAAGCCCCGCCGCTTTTGACTCGGCAACGAACTTCTTATCGAGTTCCTCGTCGCCCGTAACAAACGGCACGTTCATAAGCGAGCGGTCCTCTTTTCGCACCGTTCCTTTGAAAAGCCTGCTCTCATCCAAAAAGTCATATAAAATCTTCGCTTTTTCCTCATTGCGCTGCTTCATGACGCTAAGCCCGCCCATGTTCTTAATCCATTTGAAGACTTTGCCGCAGATATAGATGCCGTAGCAGGGCGGCGTATTATACAGCGAATCGTTGTCCGCCTGCGTCTTGAATTTCAACATGGTCGGCGTGCCGGGCAAACAATCGTCCGTAATCAGATCCTCGCGGATGATGTCAATCACCACGCCCGCCGGTCCGACGTTCTTCTGAACGCCCCCGTAAACGAGGGCGTATTTTGCTATATCCATCGGTTCCGATAAAAAGCAGGAGGATACGTCGGCAACCAGGTCTCTGCCCTTCGTATTCGGCAGTTCGTGGAACTTCGTGCCGTAAATCGTGTTGTTCTCACAGATATAGACATAGTCCATATCGTCGGTAATCGGCAGATCTGAGCAATCCGGGATATAGGAAAATGTCTTGTCGGCGGAACTTGCAAGTTCTACCGCCTCACCATAGATTTTTGCTTCCTGATATGCCTTTTTCGCCCACTGCCCCGTAATGACATAGCCCGCCTTTTTATTTTTCATCAGGTTCATCGGGATTGCCGCAAACTGCTGGGATGCGCCGCCCTGTAAAAAGAGGACTTTGTAGTTGTCCGGTACGCCTAAAAGTTCCCTGAAATCCTTTTCCGCTTCCTTGATGATGTCGTCATATACCTTGGAGCGGTGGGACATCTCCATAACAGACATGCCGCTGCCGCGGTAATCAAGCATCTCGTCGGCAGCCTCCTGTAAAACCTCTTCCGGCAATACCGCCGGTCCTGCTGAAAAATTATATACTCGTGCCATAAAATGTTCCTTTCCTGTAGCGGGTTAAAGGGCTTTATTACTATCCGCCCGGTATCTTTTTCGTCCGTATGCCGGTCATGAATACTGCGTATGCAGCGCTTTTTCGGCTATTTCTTCAACACTTCGGAACCGAAGCACTCGGAAATCGGCGCACCCGGCGCAACCATGGGCCATACCTTGTCGTCGCGGTCGATCACGCAGTCGATCACGAACGGCACCTCGCGCTGCCGAAGCGCTTCGTCGAACGCCGCGTCAAATTCCTCGCGGGTCGTTACGCGTCTTCCTTTTGCACCAAAAGCCTCTGCAATTTTAACATAATCCGTCGTTTCGTCAAGTACCGTTGCCGAATAATGCTCATCATAGAACAGATCCTGCCACTGCCGCACCATGCCTAAAACGCGGTTGTCCATGATGACTTCAATGATCGGACGCTTTTGGCGTACCGCCGTCGCAAGTTCGTTCAGATTCATGCGGAAGCACCCGTCGCCAGCCACATTGATGACCGTGCTATTCGGATTCGCGACAGACGCGCCGATTGCCGCGCCAAGTCCGTATCCCATGGTGCCGCAGCCGCCCGACGTTATCAGCCGCCGCGGCGAACGGAATTTGTAATACTGCGCCGCCCACATCTGATGCTGCCCGACTTCGGTGACGACGATGGTGCTCATCGGGTCGAGCGCGTCGGAGAGCCGCTTCATCGCGAGCTCGGGGACGATCTCGCCGGGTACCTCGCCGATCCGGTCGTCGTACATCGGGTACCGCTCTTTCCAGCCCTTGATGTCGGATAGCCACTCCTCGGTATCGGGGCGAATTCCATGGTCGCGCATGTACTCGAGGACGCTCGTCACCACGCGCTTCACGTCGCCGACGATGGGCACTTGCGCCTCGCGCACCTTGCCGATCTCGACCGGGTCGATGTCGATGTGGATGACGCTCGCCTCCGGCGCGAACGTCTTCAAGTTGCCGGTCACGCGATCGGAGAACCGCGCGCCGCATGCGATGATGAGGTCGGACTTGTTCAAGGTCATGCTCGCGTACTTCGACCCGTGCATGCCGGCCATGCCGAGGTTGAGCCATTCGGATGACGGAACGGCGCCCTTGGCCATGAGCGTCGTGACCACGGGAATGCGCATTTCGCGCGCAAGCTTCGTAACCTCTTCG
>CAJOQZ010000090.1 GCA_905236585.1 uncultured Lachnospiraceae bacterium | reverse complement strand
GAGTCCTGTAACAGTCGGCCGGTTGTAAAAAACGCATCCACCGTCCGTTTTCTTTCCTGTGCCGCTTCTCCCCGCTCGATTAAAACGGGAGATAAGCCCGCTTGAGAAAGCACATATGCCGCAAACAGCCCCGCCGGTCCCGCACCGACAATGACCGGCGGCTTTTGCGCCTTTTTCACCGACGGAATCCGGTACGGTTTATTATTATAGATCGAAAAGCGGTGCTTTTTATCTTTCGCTAAGATATCTTCCTGCCGCTCTGTCGCTACCGCTACGGAACAGACCATATAGACCGCCGGTTTCTTCCTTGCATCAATGGAACGGCGCAGCAGACGAACTTCCCGTATCTCTTCCGGCGGAATGCGTAAACATTTTGCTATAGCAAGGCGCAATGAGTTCTTGTCATATGTTTCTGCCGGTATTTTTATCTCATCAATTCGGATCAACCCATCACCCTCTTTGCCGCGGCAATGCCCGCCGCCGTACCGCTCGCCCACGCAAAATGCAGGTTATAACCGCCGCAGATCCCGTCGACGTCAAGTAGTTCGCCGCATAGGTAAAGTCCGATTTTTTTCTTTGACGCAAACGTCCGTGGATCGATTTCCCGTAAGGGAACGCCCCCCGCTGTAGTCTGCGCCGCATCATATCCCTTTGAGCCGGTCACCGGAAAGGCAAGCGAACACATCGCCTGATAGAGCCGAAAAACATCCGACGGACGCGTCTTTGCCGCTTCTGTCTCTCCATTTAATCCTGCCGCCGATAAGACGGCATCCGTCAATGACTCCGCCATAAGCCCGTTCAACGCTTCGTCTAAGGTTTTCCCCAAACCGTATCGATACAGCAGATCCTCTAGCAGTTTTCTTTTTTCTTCTTCGACATATTCCGGCGGAAATACATCCAAAGTAATTATCGCATCTTTTTTCTCCGCCAACGCCCCTAACGCAAGACGGCTTAAAGACATGACCGGAATCCCCGACAAACCGTCGGCGTTAAACTGCACTTCTCCGTATTCCTGCCGCGCTTCCTGTCCGTCTATGAACAAATGAACCGTCGCCCGTGCGCGTAGTCCCGCCAGACGCCGCAGAGATTTTCCTTTGCAGGTCAGCCGTACCAACGCCGGAACGGTTCGTACCATCGTATGTCCGAATGCTTCGGCAATTTTGTAACCGTCTCCGGTGCTGCCGCTTTTCGGCGCTGCTTTGCCGCCGGTTGAGAGAATACAGCATTTTGCCGTCGTTTCCGAAATGTTGCCGCCTAAATCTTTCATCCGAATTAAAAACGCGTTGTTCTCGCCGGATAATACCTCTGTCACTGTCGTTTGCAGACGAACGGCAACACCCCCGCATCTGACCGCCGCCTCCATAGCGCCCCGCACGTCTTTCGCACGATTCGAGTACGGATAGTAATATCCGTCCGTCGTCCTCCTCGAAACGATTCCGAGGCGATCAAAAAAATGAACGGCTGCGGCAGTATCGTAATCTGCCAAAATGCCCGGAATACAATCCGCGTCATTGGAATAATAGCATTCCGCATCCATTCTGTCATTCGTAAAATTACAGCGTCCGTTCCCGGTGGAAAGGATCTTTTTTGCGAGAAGCGGATTCTTTTCTATGATGACGACGTCGCATCCTGCCTCTTTTGCGTAAAGCGCCGCCGGAATCCCTGCGGCTCCGCCCCCGATCACGGCAACATCATATGGCATCTTTTTTCCCATTCCCCTACATCAGACGCATTTTTTTTGCGATTGCAACCAAGTATTCGCCTTTCGGAAACGCCTTCAGTTCGTACTCCGTGACGCCCCGCATAATAAGCAGAACGACAAAATACACAAAAACACCGACAACGATTCCGGCAACACATGATATCGCATTCGAACGCGTCAGTGTATGCAGCAGATGATAGGTTATGTAAACGAATATTCCCATCACGACGGAGGCTTCCAGCGGAATTAAATATGTCCGCCGGATGTTCGTTTTCGTTTTCGCATATTTTCGTACTGCATGCCCGTTAAGGACGCACATGGACAAGCCGTAAAAGGCATTTGCGATTACCACCGCATAAATATGCAAATGAAATCCCATCATCAAAACGACAAGCAAAACGGTCTGTAAAAGAAGGGATATTGCAGCATTTATAACCGGAATCCGCATACGGTCGATTCCCTGCAAAAGACCATTGGTAAGCGTCGATAAGGAAAAAAACAGCACCGCTGCGGAACCTACCGTCATCATGATTGCCGAAGACCTGTCAAAATCGGAGAATAAAAGCATCATGATCGGACCGCCTAAAACCGCCATCCCCACCGTACAGGGAAAAGCGATGATCATAATAAAGCGCGTCGCCGTAACTATCTGCCGCTTGACCTTCGGTATATCGCCCTCATGGAATGAGGTCGTAAGCGACGGAACGCTTGACGCAGCCAGCGCCGAAGCAATCGAGATTGGCACATTGATCAGCACATGATACTGCCCGGCAAAAACGCCCCACCATTCGGACACCTGTTTGGGGTCGTATTTTTGCATAAACGCAATATTTTTGAAAATCCCCTGATTGATGATGCTCCCCACATTGTAAAGCGTCGTAGAAAGCAGCACCGGAATAATTGTGATGATGAGAAGTCCTGCCAAAGAAAGGTAGGGTATCCGTCTTTTTGAATGATCCCGCAATATGCGCCGCTTAAGTTTTTTTCGGTACAAAAAGAGAATCACCAGCATGACAAGGAGGGCGGCAAACGCTCCCGCCGCCGTACCCAGCGTTCCTCCCGCCGCGCCGTAAGCCGCGCGATACCCGTCGGGATCAAGCAGCACCGCCCCTGCACGGCTGCCGTAATCCACTAATATAAACGCCGCCACGACGCTGACAATCGCGTTGATGATCTGTTCGATCACCTGCGACAGCGCAGATGGCAGCATCGTATTTAAGCCTTGGAAAAATCCCCGTAAAACGCCCAGAATCGCAACAATAAATACCACCGGAGAAAGCACCCGAAGCGCAATCGACGCCAACGGCGTTTTTAAGACCGTTCCGGTAAAATAGTCCGCAAAAAACCACATCACAAGCGCCGCAGTTCCTCCAGAAATCGTCGCAAAAACAAGCGCCCCTTTTAATACGCGCAGCGCGTTTTTCATTTCTTTTCGTGCAACCCGCGCCGCAACAAGTTTGGAAACGGCAAGCGGAATCGAATACGACGAGATGATCAGCATAATATTATAAATTTCAAACGCTGTTCCGTAAAAATCGTTGCCACGCTTTCCGATAATCGCCGTCATGGGCAGACGGTACAAAAGACCGACTACCCGGCTGATGATCGAGGCAATCGCAAGCAGCGACCCCTGCATCAAAAAGGCAGTATCGCTCTTTGAAATCGAATTGTCTTGTTCGGATCTGCTCGTACTGTTCATCTCGTAATCGAAAGAGCCGATAAAATCCGCTCCTGCTTCTCTTCCATCAATTCTCGTTCGTCGTCGCTCATATGATCGTAGCCGAACAAATGCAGCATACTGTGTGCGATCAAAAATGCAAATTCCCTTTTGGGGGAATGTCCATATTCGGATGCCTGTGCCGCCACCCGCTCTAAGGAAAGGACGATATCCCCAAGCAGGACGTCTCCCGTATCGGGATTCTTATCCTGCTCCAAAAATTCATATTCCCCGGCATATCTTCCGTCATAATCGATCATGGGAAAAGACAGAACATCTGTCGGCTTATGGATATCGCGAAAGGATGCATTTAATTCCATGATCCCGGCATCATCCGTAAAAGTCAGCGATATCTCACATGCATCGTCGACGCCCTCTTGCCGCAGAGCCTCGGCGATAACCTCTTTTGCAGCCGCTTCCATATCAAAGGGAAACGTGTATTCCGTTTCGTATTCAAACAAAAGAGTCATACCGTAATCCCCTCCTGCACCAGTTTTTCCCGGATGCGCAGGAATTGGTTCATGGACAGTCCCGCCTCGTCATACATGCCGGCATTGGAAAATTCGTTCAACGTCTGATAGATCAGCATATCCTGATTCCATGAACTTGACATGGTATTCTTATCCATAAGTTCCAGCCGCGTCACCAGCGCATCCACCATCTGAACGATGGCGGATTCCGGGCTTTGCGGCAAGCGTTCCTTCCCTTCAAACTCAGCCAGTATCGCGATCACTTCCGGCGGAAAACAGTGATTCGTCGCCATAATGACCGCATTTTTTATCGACGGCTCTCCGAGCATTTTTCCCATGCGGTAATACAATCCGCCGCACGCACAGGCTAATTCGTTCGCGTCAATTTCCGCGGCACATTCGGACGACAATTCCGACACCCGTCTCGCATGTAAATACTCCGCCATGGAATAACGCTGCAAATCCGCAACAAGCGCATACTCATCATCCAATAAAATCTCATACGCCGTCTGATTCGCCTTGTCATCCATCCGAAGGAGCGCCGGATACAAAAGCCAGACAAACAGCACCAAAAGCAGGGCATATACCGCCGCGTAAAGCACCGTCGTCTGCGCCACTTTCGCATAGATAAAATAGGAAAACGCAATCGGCAGGAAAAAATTCACGGCTAATACGCAAGCATATGCAAATACAAAAAACGACTTGTTCTTGTTCTTCAGATACTGCGCCAAAAATGAGTTGACAAGGATCACCAGATAATAACAATATAACACGTACATGGACGTTCCGCACAACAGGCAGAACATGCAGTTAAAATACAGGGCGATCCCCATAGTAAGGACGTCATCCAAATGAGACGCCAAAATGTATACGACAAACGCAAACGGCGTCATAAATTCCGGAAGATAGATCCCCGCCGCCGTGACAATCCAGCCGATCAGCAGATAGACGAACAGCCGCCGGTAACTCATCCCCGCATAGGATAAGCGGTTCGTCACCCGTTTGCGGATCATGGTGATAAACAAAACGCTTAAAATGATCACATCAAACAGAAGCGCACATAATATCTCGTCAATCAGAATCTGATTCTGCAACGCCAAAAACAAGGTTCCGAACAGGAACAACAGATATATTGCCACCACATAGACCAAACGCCGGTTTGAGATTTTCGGTTCCGCAAGTTCTTCCACTATCGCGACTCCTTTTTATCGTATTTCCCCGGCTTTTTTAGCCTTGCTTCGTATTCTTCGTATGCATTTACAATTTTTTGCACAAGCGGATGCCGTACCACGTCTTTGCCCGTAAACGTCACAAAGGCGATATCTTCTACCTTAGACAGAACCCTCCTTGCCACATCCAGACCTGACGCCATGTCATGGGGGAGATCTTTTTGCGTATCATCCCCCGTAATAACAGCCTTTGAACCGAATCCAATCCGGGTTAAAAACATCTTCATCTGCGCCGGCGTCGTATTCTGCGCTTCATCTAAGATGATAAACGCATTGTCAAGCGTCCTTCCCCTCATATACGCAAGCGGCGCGACTTCGATCAGCCCCTTTTCCATATTCTTAAGAAAACTTTCCGCCCCCATAATCTGATACAATGCGTCATATAGCGGCCGTAAATAAGGGTCGACCTTGCTCTGTAGATCGCCAGGCAAAAAGCCCAGTTTTTCCCCGGCTTCAATCGCCGGACGCGTCAAAATGATCTTCTGCACATCTCCTCTCTGAAACGCGGAAATCGCCATTGCCATTGCAAGATACGTCTTGCCCGTTCCCGCCGGACCTATCCCGAATACGATCATCTTTTCGCGAATCGCATCGACATATGTTTTTTGCCCGATGGTCTTCGGCTTGATCGGCTTGCCGCTCGTAGTATGTGCGATCCGCTCGCTGTCCATGGAAATCATCGGATGCTGATTCAGATTCTCCTTAATGGAAAGCGCGTAACTGACTTCCTGCTCCGTGATCGGATTACCCCGTTTGGAAAGGGCGATCAGTTCCGCAAGGACATCATTTGCGGCTTTCACATTCGCCGGTTCGCCGATGATCTTGACATCATCCCCGCGGACGATACATTTTACATGAAGCCCCCGCTCGATCAACTTAACATTATTATCAAATTGTCCAAATACATTGCCGATATCCGATGTCGGTATCTGTAGTTTTAGTTCTTCGTTTTCCAAATCTTTTTCCTGTTATTTATGGTATGGCTCATTTCGCATAATCCGAAACGCCCGATATAACTGTTCCGTAAATATGACGCGCATCAACTGATGCGGAAACGTCATCCGTGAAAAACTGATCTTCTCCTC
>CAJOQZ010000089.1 GCA_905236585.1 uncultured Lachnospiraceae bacterium | reverse complement strand
GGCGTCGGGCGACTTTACAATAAAAGATAACGCCGACCAACTCCGCAAGATAGAAAAAGACAGGACGGAGATCGGAACGATGAATGAGGCGGAGACGACGCTGCACCAAAGCATCCGCGAACTCATGGAGAAGATTTCCGAGACGACGAGTTATGTGGCAAGCGCATCCGAGGAATTGACGGCTTCGGCGGGTCAGGCTGCGGATGCGAGCGAGATGGTTGCGGAGAGCTGCACGAATGTCGCCGGATCATGCTCCGACCAGATGAAGGTCGTGGACGAGGCAAGCGAAGAAGTCGGCGTATTTGCTGAGAATATGGACGAGTTCTCGCAGACCATCGAGAAGTTCGGCGAAGCGATCCGTGCGACGAATGACGCGGCGTCGAGCGGAAGCACCGACATCAACAAGGCGATGGGACAGATGGACAAGATTCAGGAGTCCGTATCCGCTACCTCGGAAGTTGTCGAGAGCCTTGGAGGACAGCTGCAGACCATCGGGTCGATCGTTGATACGATCTCCGATATCGCGGAACAAACGAACCTGCTTTCGTTGAATGCTTCCATTGAGGCGGCTCGCGCCGGTGAAGCGGGCAAAGGTTTCGCTGTCGTAGCGGATGAGATCCGCAAACTTGCCGACCAGTCGAATGACGCGGCAGGGCAGATCACGGAATTGATCAACACGATTCAGGCGAAGTCGGACGAAGCCGTTACGGCAATGGCGCAGGGACTTGCCAATGTAAAAAGCGGAGCGGAAGTTGTCGGACAGTCCGGCAGCACCTTTAACGAGATCGTCACCATGGTATCCAATGTATCCGATCAGGCGGAGCGCATGAACCGGATCGTTGAGCAGTTGACGGACGGAACGGCGAAAATCAAAGACGCGATCAAGCGGATCGACAACATGAGCCGCGACGTCGCGGAGGAAACGGGCAATGTATCGGCGGCGAGCGAGCAGCAGACAGCATCCGCGCATGAGATCGCGGAGGCGTCCGACCGGCTAGCGGGAGAGGCGCAGGAATTGCAGAGTTTCGTCAAGAAGTTTGTGCTGTAATTAGTCCTTGCATAATTCCTTTCAATGTGGTATATTTAGAACGCTGTTTAGAAGGGATGTAAATAGCAAGGGTCAACCATCACCAATATCTTAGGAGAGGTGAAGACAATGAGACAGGGTATCCATCCGGATTATTATCAGGCAACCGTTACCTGCAACTGCGGCAATACATTCGTTACAGGTTCGACACGTGAGAATATTCACGTCGAGATCTGCGCCAAGTGCCATCCGTTTTATACGGGGCAGCAGAAGCAGGCGCAGGCACGCGGACGTATTGATAAGTTCAATCGCAAATACGGCATTACGCAGTAGAAGGGTGATACTTCGAAGGCTGGAGGGAACTTCCTTCCAGCCTTTTTAAGATGTTGCACGGCGTAACCGGGCGGCAGTAACGCATCGGAATAATGATATGATACGATATACAGATTTGATTGTGGCGGCGGCGAACCGTTTGCAGGATGCGGATGTATTGAACCCTGATACGGATGCATGGGAACTGTTCGAGTTCGCGTTCCGCATGGATAAAAAAGAATATCTGATGCACATGAGCGAGGAAGTGACAGACGAAGAGGGGCTGCAGCGCTATGAAGACGCGATCGCGCTCCGGTGCGAGAGGATTCCGCTCCAGCATATCACGGGCGAACAGGGTTTCATGGGGCTTACATTTCATGTGAATGAAGACGTGCTGTGCCCCAGGCAGGATACCGAAACGCTCGTTGAAGTGGCGCTGCAGCGTCTATTGCCGGGCATGCACATCTTAGACCTTTGCACAGGAAGCGGCTGCATTTTAATCAGCCTTCTTGCGCTGGCGAGGGACATTACGGGCGTCGGCGTTGATATATCGGAAAAAGCGCTCATAGTTGCAAGGGAGAATGCATGGATTAACCGGATACAGACCGAGTTTTTGCAGGGGGATCTGTTTGCCCCCGTAAAAGGGGAAACGTTTGACATGATCGTCTGCAATCCGCCGTATATACCGAGCGGCGTGATTCCGAAACTCATGCCGGAGGTGCGCGACCACGAGCCGAGACAGGCGCTTGACGGCGACAAGGATGGACTGCTTTACTACCGCCGGATCATCTCACAGGCGAAGCGGTACTTGAATCCGAACGGCTACCTGATTTTTGAAATGGGCGTAGGGCAGAGAGACGAAATTGCGGCAATGCTGTTCATGCAGGGATTCAAAGACATGATCTGCTACCGGGATTACGCGGGCAACGAACGGGTCATATTAGGGAGAAAAGAATAATGTTTGATAAATTAGACGATCTTCTTTTGCACTATGAGGAGATCATGAATATGCTTTCAGAGCCGGATGTGGCGAATGACAGCCGCCGATTCCAAAAGTTGATGAAGGAGCAGAGCGACCTGCTTCCGATAGTGGACACCTATAAGGAATACAGGGCGGCGCAGCAGAATATCGAAGATTCGCTTATGCTGATCGAAGAGGAAAGTGACGAGGAGATGAAGGAACTCGCAAAAGAGGAGTTGTCCGATTCCCGCGAAAAGGAAAAGACGCTTTCCGAAAAGTTGAAAGTCCTCCTTCTGCCAAAAGACCCGAATGATGAGAAAAATGTCATCGTGGAGATTCGCGCAGGAGCGGGCGGCGAAGAAGCGGCGCTGTTCGCTGCAGAGATATACAGGATGTATGTGCATTATGCGGAAGGTCGCCGCTGGAAGGCCGAACTGATCGAATGCGAAGAGACGGGGATCGGCGGAATGAAGTCGGTGAACTTCATGGTAAGCGGCGCGGGCGCGTACTCCGTGTTGAAATATGAATCGGGCGTACACCGCGTGCAGCGCGTCCCCGAAACGGAGTCGGGCGGACGGATTCACACGTCGACCGTGACGGTGGCGGTAATGCCGGAAGCGGAGGACGTTGACATCGAGATCAATGAAAACGATATACGGATCGACGTCATGCGGGCGTCGGGCAACGGCGGGCAGTGTGTAAATACGACCGACTCGGCGGTGCGCCTAACCCACTATCCGACGGGGATCGTGATTTATTCGCAAACGGAGAAGTCGCAGCTGCAGAACAAAAACAAGGCGTTCGCCCTGCTGCGGGCGAAGTTATATGACATGGAAATGCAGCGGATGCAGGAGGAAGCGTCAGCACAGCGGCTTTCGCAGATCGGAACGGGCGACCGATCCGAGAAGATCCGTACTTATAATTTTCCGCAGGGGCGCGTCACGGACCACCGCATCAATCTTACGCTTTATAAATTAGACAAAATTTTGGACGGAGATATCCAGGAGATCATAGATTCCCTGATCTCCGCCGACCAGGCGAAGAGGCTTAGCGCAATGGATAAGGCAAGTTAAAGGGGGTAGTTATGAAAAAAAGATTATGTGCAATATTGTTGGCGATGGCTGCTGCAGCGTCGCTTACGGCATGCGGCGGCAGCGGAGCGGCAAAAGGCACTTCGGCATCGGAAGATGCGCAGGTCGAAGATGCCGCAGGCGCAGACTACGAATTGACCGATGCCGCGAAGAATCACGCATCGGATGGAGAGGAGATTATCGGCATATCCATGCCGGCGACGAATCTGGAGCGTTGGAATCGAGACGGCGAGTATCTGGCGAAGAATTTCGAGGAAGCGGGATATACGGTAAATCTGAAATTCGCAGACAATACGATTGATTCCCAGATCGAGGACGTAAACGAACTGATCGATGAAGGGATGGATATTTTAGTGATCGCAACGGTGAATTATACCGGACTCGAGGATGTGCTGGATCGCGCCGAGAGCGCGGACATCCCGATCATAGCCTATGACCGGATTATCAATTCCGATGCGGTGGGCTATTATGTATCGTTTGACAATTATATGGTCGGCGCTTTGGAGGGCGAGTATATCCGCGATACGTTAGACCTCGATAACGCGGGCGGCAACACGTATAATATTGAGATTGTATCGGGCTATTCGGCGGATAAAAATGCGGACGGATACTATCATGGGGCAATGGATATTTTACAGCCCTATATAGACAAGGGGACGCTTGTCGTGCCGTCCGGGCAGACCGGATATGCCGAAACGGAGACATTCCAATGGAAAACGGAATACGCGAACGAGCGGATGGTGAATCTTTTGACGAATTATTATTCCGACGGGACGCGGCTTGACGCTGTGCTTTGCGCCAACGATTCCGCGGCGGCAGGAGTGGCGCAGGCGATCGAAGCGGCATACAAAGGCGACAATATTGTGCTTCTGACCGGACAGGACGGCGATGAAGAGAATTTGAAAAACATCATGGAAGACAAGCAGTCCATGACGGTATACAAATGTCTGCCGCACGAGACGGAGGCGATGATGGACGTTACGATCGCGTTTATGAAAGGCGAGGAGATCGGCGCGGATCTGATTGAGGAATGTGGATGGGATTTTGACGTAGTATACGCGGATGACCGTTATTCAAACGGAACGGATTACATGCAGTCATTTTTGCTGACGCCGCTTACGATCACAAAGGAAAATCTGGAAAAAGAACTGATCGATACGGGCTATTACAAATATGGAGATGACGGGTATCCAAAAGCAGTGAGTGAATAAAAGCGCTATCCATAACAAGAAAATATAAAAGAAAATATTTCTCAAAAGCGAAGCGATGCGAATTGAGAGATGTTTTTTTTGAACGAATAGCAATCTGGAGCCGTAAATGTTCTTCGAAGAGCGTTGTTTCGCTCGTGAAAGACAGTTACGGCTTCAGCAATATGTCATATGTTATTATCAGAATCCTCGGAAAATATATGATATCCGTTTCGCCCATGCTCCTTTACATAATAAAGAGCGGAGTCTGCATAAGCATTTAACGCGGAAGGATCATCGCAATGCGCCGGAAAGGCGGCAAAACCGACCGAAGTCGTAATATGCAGCGTACCCGAAGATAAAACGTAGACCTCCGTAATTTTTTTCACGACCTCTGCACAGAATGCATCGGCATTCGAAAGAGTTTTTCCGGTAATCAGAGCCATAAATTCATCGCCGCCGATTCGGGCGAAAAGCACCTGATTGGAAGAAAGTTCCTTTAACCGCTCCGCCACGCCTGCTAAAAGTTCGTCGCCGATCGCGTGTCCTAATGTATCGTTGATTGTTTTGAAATGATCAACATCCATCATCAGGATTCCGAACGGCGACTTGCGGACTACCGCAGCAGCAAGCCGCGCCTGGATATAGTGGCGGTTCGGAATTTGCGTCAGGAAATCCGTGTTGATGATCTGCGCACGCTGATGGTTGGACACAAGGAGAATCCCCATAATGCCGATCAGGATCACGATGATAATGATGATCAGGTTCGACAGCAGAGGATTTTCCATATAAAAAGTAATCAGGTTCCAGTGTGGGTTGATGATGGTTGCGTTGATCGGGAGGTCGGACGAGTGGATGTCATACTCGTCCATAATGTTCTGGTCGAAAATGTACTCCGTAACCGCTTCTTCGACGATAGGGATGTCGGAGATGTTTTTTTCGCCGCTTAAGACCTGCGCCGCCATTTCACCGGCGGTTTTCCCTGCGGAGTATAGAGAATACATTTTCCCGCCGAGAACGCCGTAACCGAGATTCGGGAAAGTCGTGCGGAAAATAGGGATATTCTTCGCGTTGTCGTACAGAAGCTGCGACGCCGTCTGCTCGGTATAGGACGTACCGTCGGCATCCTGCATAAAATCCAAATAGAGGATCATGGAATCCGGCTGGATGCGCCCGATCGCGGCAGCGAGACCATCGCTGGAATAGTCGTCAGTTAAGATCCACTGATATTCAAAGGCGTCGTATTGCTTGGAAAAATCTTGAAAAAGAGCGTACTCGCCGCGCCCCGTGATCGAACCGTCGACGACGGCGACGATTTTTTTACGATCGGGAAAAAGGTCATGCATCAATTCAAATGTGCCGAGATAATCGGAAACCTCGGCAATCCCGGTAACATTCGGCAGATCCGCCGCTGCTTCGGCATCGGAAATATTGTTGATCCCCAAAAAGATCATCGGAATATCAGGGAAAAGTTCATTATGATAATTCGTCCAAAAACGCATGGCGTTGTCGTCGCAAATAATCAGAAGGTCATAGGTGGGGCCGTTTTTTAATTTGTAGGATATATAATTGTAGAAAGCGGTTACATCTTCCGGCTTGTAAAAGTTCTTGGCATCCATGAATTCATGGTCGATACTGCAGGAAACGGCGGACAGACCGTCTTCCAAGCCGGAAAGCATATCGGGGACGGTACTGTAGGCGAGGGAGTAGGAGCAGATGCAGAGGATATGGTAGACGTTCGTCGAATCCTCATCCTGAGCGCAGACCGACAGAGGCTGCGACCACATCATTATGAAACTGATAAGACAAGCCAGAAAGCATCTAAAGCCAAGTCGTTTCATGAAAATCTCCTGTAGAAATTGACTAATTAATGTGATTATACCACGAAAGCACGAGCCAAGTAAACACTTGTGTTTATTTGGCGACGCTACGAGATAACAGGCTCGCAGGGCCTGTTATACCACGAAAGCCATGAGGAAAATCCACATTTATGTGGATTTGACGAATCGGCTCTTACGCTCAAAAAAATGTGGCGAAACCTGTTGGATAGTGCTATACTGTATTTGTTCGAAAGAGCGTTTATTTTTCGTTTATTGTTTTATATGTTTTTCTTATATTCATAGTGTGCCGGATTCGGCAATAATTCTCTGTAACTGTAAAATCGTTTAGAAGCAGACATGGCAACGGCAAGCCTATGAAATTAATAGTCGCTTACGATGTTGACTGCGAGGCGCCAGACCTTTGAACGCATCTTGTACGCATTTAGGATGAAT
>CAJOQZ010000088.1 GCA_905236585.1 uncultured Lachnospiraceae bacterium | reverse complement strand
GTTACGCCGGAATCTTCCGCCGCGGCGGCGTCATCCGCCACTTTCTCCGAAGAATTAACGAGAGACGATGCATCCTGTGTCGGTGTCTCATCGGCTTTTCTGATCTCATCACTTCCCATGCTACCGTGATTCCATGTATTAGCAAGAGGCTGCGCACTATCGCAATTTGTAAGGATTATCGCAATCGGAGAAGCACTGTTGAAATACGCGGTCAGCCTTCCCTGTGAACTAATTATCGGATATTGCACCGTAATACCGTCTTCATCGGATGCATTACCGGTATAATGAATAACGATCGCAGACTTGCCAAATACGTCCTTCACACTCTCCGGAAGTTGAAAGGTAACATCTCCGGCACTTTGCATCTTCATATCGAAAACGTATACGCCTTGAAGGTTCGCCAGTGATGCCTTTCCCTGCACATCAGCACCGAGCATACCCTTGATCGAAGTTATTGTAAACTCCCTCACGCAGGGGTTAATCCCGTTATCCTCAATGATGTCTTTTGCATCGTCGCCCAGCGTTCCGATCGTTACGCCGGATGTAACAATCTGGATATCCGACACCTTCAACCCCGCCTCGAGAGCCGGAACGGCTGTATCCTTCGTATAATTTGAAACTTCCTTATGATTGAATATTACTTTATCGCCTGTTTTGGTTGCAAGAACTTTCCCGTTAGATGATAGTTCG
The DNA here is from genome assembly GCA_905236585.1 of uncultured Lachnospiraceae bacterium. Classification (GTDB taxonomy): domain Bacteria; phylum Bacillota; class Clostridia; order Lachnospirales; family Lachnospiraceae; genus RGIG4930. Next base: position 2,283 of record CAJOQZ010000088.1, on the reverse strand, counting down.
GTCGTTGTTTCATACTCCTTTACTACCCAGCCGGAAGTCACATCCGTCGCCGCCTGTACCGCTCCAACCGGAACCGCGCTAAAGGCGAGCGCCGCCGCAAGCATTGCTGCGGCAAATCTTTTTTTAATCCTCATAAGCACATCCTTTCTTCTTTTGTGCAGCCGCCCGCATCCCTCGGCACGGCGCTTGGCTGCACGTTTTTCAATAGACAAAAGGATTTTAGATTTCACCCCCCCCAGTTTGTCAAGCCCCCTTTAGTATTTTTCTTTTCAAAAATCTTCTACCATAACACATTGTATTTCAGTAAACCGCTCTAAATCTATGCATAGAAAAGGATCCCCCGCCTTTTCGACGGGAGATCCTTTTTTTACATATCTGTCTTTTTGTTACGGGCGGTCTATTCTTTCTTCCCTGACATCCTCAAACGCTTTGCACATCTCATTCACTCCGTTCTCGGCTTGCATCCGAACGGTTTATCCTGCAAGCGCATATGCCCTTGCAGCCAAAACTTCTGCTCCAAACTGCGCCTGAAATCACCTAAACTATAGCAAAAATCTGGTAGAAATACAACGCGTTTTGGCTAAAAAGATTCTATAAAACGTGTAAACTGTACAAATGTGTTTTACTGCAAGAACAAATGCCTCTTTCCGGAACACTTCTTTTGCATCAGAGGCGGCGAGACGTCTTCCGGTCTTGTGTCGTGCACGTCAAGCCCGCACGCGATAACAAGCGTGAAGCGCCTGTTATACCCACAGATTAAAGTGCATTGTATAGGCGGCAAATCAGCAAAAGTTCCGAATCATACCCGCTGCCCACGTTTCAAAAAAATCCTTATTGCCATTGATTTTTTTGTCATATCATGATATATAATAATTAGATGAGGGGAGTTTCCTGGTCCCCATGCTGGACCGGGATGAACGACCCTCATTCTTTTGTTATCTTTAGCACTTTGAAACTGCCACCCTTTTTCACGATAATTTCACCGCCGCCTTTCATACGTCTTGTAGCGCTCTTTTTTACCATTTTCACCGCTTCATCAAATGTCAGACTGCTGTCCGTAAAATCAAGCACTATGCCGCCTCTGTTGTCACTAATTTGTGCATAAGCCTTGCGGATGCGGCAGTCTATGGTAGTAAATTTATCAGATGCAACGGTCTTGAACTCCCAATTCCTGCCATCCCATACGCAGTCAGGCGTCTTGCTGTCCTTTGCCTTTATTTCGGAAAGCAAAACAACATTTCCGCCAAAGGACGACTTCAGCCAATTTGCAATGGCAATTTCATCCGAATGTGTTCTTTTGTCATAATTCCCTTCAAAAATAATCCTGCCGCCTATATCTTTTTGTTGTGCATAGTTTTTTGTAATGTCCGTAATCATGTTAATGATTGCATCTTTCTCATATGACTCTTTTCACCCTTCTTCAAAACAGCACTCCCGCTTTTCAGTATATCTCGTCCACCGCAAGGGAGCCGTCAAAACCGCTTATCGAAACGGAAAAAGCCCGCGTTATGCCTTCCCCGTCCTTATAGGAAAAACAGTTCGTCGGCGTATCCCCCGGAAAAACCATCGGAACCGCAAGCGGCATGTCTGCTTTTAACGTCGGAATGCAAAGCATCTCTTCCCTGTCAAAAACCGCCTGTCCGTCCGCACGCACATCCGTTAATGCCAAAGAAAGAATCGTAAAGTCAAAAACGTCCTCTTTCGTCCGAAACAAAACCATCACCTCATAATCGCTCTTCTTTCCCTGATTACGGTCGAACGCCTTATCGTAATCTCCGGCGTCTTCAAATTCGCCGATCTCATCCATGACATCCGCAAGGTAATCCACGGATACCGGCTGATCCTGCTCCTTTTTCCCTCATATGTATATTTCGAAAACGGCTCCAGCGGCAGTTGTTTTACCTCGCGCTCATAGCCGCTCATAATCTCCCAGAACGCGTCGGCATCTATATCCATCTTATCCGCCTGCAAAGCATCCCATACGCCGGTCGTATTGTGAAAATACTCCAGATCATCCCCATTCATTTCCGTAAAATAAAAATCTCCGGTGACAAGGATTTCTGCGTCTGCTGCGTCAAAAGAAAAACTTCCGAACGCCGAGTAGGCGGCTCCGCCCGAACGGCGCCATCCAGTTCGCCGCCAGCAAAAGCAGCACTCGAAGCAGATAATTTTTTGTAAAAAAACGGTTCATGCGGATTCTCCTCTAATAACGCAAGTTATTATCTGACTTACTCTGTCGGATGCCAGTGCTGTCATCAACTCACTTCGTTCGTTGGACAGTAC
>CAJOQZ010000087.1 GCA_905236585.1 uncultured Lachnospiraceae bacterium | reverse complement strand
GTAGACCTGTGTTGAATTTACACGGGGGCTGCGCCATTTTTTCGTATAACATCAGACATAAGGGCATTTTTTATTTTTTTCTTACAACAACGCCATCGGATGCAACATCCAACGCAGCCTTTTCAACAATCTTCTGATATATATTATCAACTAACACGATATTTATCCCATTCCTGCTTATAGGTATTTTTTCATCAAGTACCTCAATGGTATTGCTGTCAAGATCGATTGTGTATATTAACCCCTCACCGGTCGAGTATGTTTGCTGCCCATCCTCTTCATTGGAATACGATACACTCGAATTAGACACAACACGAATGATATCCTCTGCATTTTCTGCAATCCCCCACTTGGAAAGGATTTTCTGATCTGCCATCCTTTTTGGATACGGTATACTTCCTTTCCCTGCAATAAGCAACACAAACCTACTATCGGATACAAGATTATCCCATTCAGACAAATTCTCTGTATGGATTATCTCGTCGGCTAAACTCTGCCCTTTTTCATAGTCCAGTCTTAAATTTGTAACTGTCTGCATATGTGTTTTTTCTTCTTCAAAAAAACGATCTGCGTCATCATTCCATGAATTAAAACTATCATCCCCTCTGTGATCCGGCATATCATATTGTTCACATATATAGTCTTCCAAAAACTTTGTATATTTCTTCGCTCCGAACAAATTCACATGCGCTCCATTATAAAAATCTTCGGAATAATCAATCCCCATTTCATCATAGTAATCATTTGCGTTAAGATATTTGAATCCTGCCTCCTCTACGACATCTTTGACCGCATTATATAATAGATACGCCTTTCCCCTTAATTGTATGGGCGATAATAATTCTTGGCTTTGCATTCTTCGTCGGTTGCTTTAATACGGAAGCAAACTCTTCCATATTGTGCCCATCGGTTTCATCTACATCCCATCCGAACGCACTCCACTTTTTTCGCCAGTCCGGTTCACCGATCGTTTTATCAACAAAATCCATTTTCTGAATCTTATTGCTGTCAAGAATCACTATGAGATTACTTAAACCTTGTGCCGCTGCCAACATAGCCGCTTCCCATATGTTTCCTTCCTCGCACTCACCGTCTCCGAGCATAACATAGACTTTTGCCTGGCTTTTATTTGTCTGAAACGCCATAGCCATACCTACACCCATAGACAAGCCGTGCCCGAGCGATCCAGTTGTTGCTTCAATCCATTCACAATCGCGCATACATGGTTCTCCGCCAATCAATGAATTTTCCTGCAAATAGGAATCAATTTTTACCGAAGGAATCAGTCCGGCATGTTCCAAAACACAATATAAGGCAAGTCCGGCATGACCTTTAGACAAAACGAATCTGTCCCTATCCTGCCATTTTGGGTTTTGGGGATCATACCTTAATATATCCTTCCTATATAGCGCATGGAAAAATATACTCCAATAGAAGTTGGAGAGAGAATAAAGAAACAAAGACAACTGCTGGGTTTGTCACGCGAATCGCTGGCGGAAAAATCTGCCATTACGCCGCGCTATGTTTACGATATTGAATTAGGACTCAAAGGTGGATCTATTGATACTTTATGCAGAATTGCAGACGCTTTACATCTTCCGATAGACTATCTTTTATTTGGAGAAAATGAAGTATCCCCCGAATATATACCGATTATTGCACTTATTAAAACATGTCCTGTAAATGCACTCCCGCACTTAGAACAGATTATCTCCCACTATATTCAGGCAGTTACTGTAGAATGATTTGCCGCCCGTCTGCTCATATTTGTCGTATTCCCTAACATAATATGTTATGATAATCTCGCCGTGAACCTTCGACTTACGGGCAAATTAAAATCCCCGATGTAGCACCATCGGGGATTTCATTGTCTGTGGACATATATTGCTACTTTTTTGTCTTCTGACAAAGATATGATACTATCTTTTCTCCCCAATGTCAAATTTCTGCTTAAAATATCCATATCCGCGCGGTCTTGTCCGCGCATCCCATGAAGGATTTCGCCGCAAGGCGAAATATCCTGCAACGCGCCGAAGGCGCTAACCCACCGGCATCGGGCGCGGCGGAATAAGAAAATGCATGCATCGCATGATATTATGTCTGCGCGTCTTACGTCTGCATCAAGTCTGCGACGGCAGTTTCAATAATCGACGGCGGGAATGTTTCGAGGGGTGAATTTGCTTTTGTTCCTCCTCGCCTAAGTGACTGCGCGGCACGGACGCCGCGCAGAGTCGGCGGTCTGCCGCATTGAAGCGGCAGACACACAAGGATGTGGAATTGCCGACGGTCACGCAAATCACCTCAAAAAGCAATCGGAACAATTAGCAAATTCCCCCGAGAAACCCTGACCGACGGCGGTTATTGAAACTGACGCCGCAGACGACCACACATAAAATAAGCGCAGACCTTCATTAGCCTGCGCCGCATTTTCTTATGGGATTATTTTACACGCTTGGATAGGAAATACTTCTCCAACTTCAGCCGCAGCGTCTTCCGGTCGATCGACTTCAGCAGGTAGTCCGCGGGCTTTAAGGACAGCACGTTCATTATGCTCTGCCGGTCGCCCTTCCCCGTCAGAAACATCACCGGAATCGAATTGGTGGACGCCTCGCTTTTTAACATCTCCAGCACCTGCGGTCCGGAGGTGATGGGCATCTCGTAATCCAGCAGGATCAGATCCGCCTTGTTCTTCGCCAGCCACGCGATCGCCTGCGCGCCGGAGTTCGCCATGCCGACGCGGTAGATGTCCTTCAGCCACTCCGCGATCGTCCGCATATAGGTCACGTCGTCATCTACGATCAGGATGACCTTCTTACGCGCCTCAACCGCCGCGTCATCCAGATAATCCTGCATCCTCTGGATGAACACGTTCATGTCGAGCGGGCGCTCGAACCACTGCAGGACGTTCTTCTCGATGAGGTTCGTCATCACCGCCTCATACTCGATGCGCGTGCCGATCAGGATCATCTTTTTCTCCTTTTCGGTGCAGATATCGTTCAAAAAAACCATGACGTCCGCAAGTTCCTTGACCGACTCGTCCATATAAAAGATATAGTAGTCCGCCTCTTCCGCAAACTCCTTGATCTGCTTGATCTTCGTCGTCGAATAATTCACCTCGACGCCGATCTCCGTCAATTTGGAGGCAAGCCCCTTCACAAGAAATGTCTCCGCCGTACTGATGATCAGCGCAATATTACGTTTTGCCAGATTGTCCATCTGAAGGGACAACTCAAACTCGTGTTCGTTCATCCGATCCTATCCTCTCATGTTGCATCTAAGGCAGCAAGTCCTTTATTTTATCCCAGTCCAGCACATGCAGCGCATCCGTGATCGCATCAATGCGCGCTTTATCTTCCTTTGGCAAGCGGTACTCTTCCAGAGACTGCAACACCATCTCCGTTAAATTATAATCCATTTGGTCGACAAATTCCACCATAGACTGATATGCATCCGTCAAAACTTCTGCGGGCACCTCCTGCTTGTCCCCGTCGTCTGCCTCTTCATCCCCAGAAAGCCTTTTCAACGTTTCATAATAGCCGCGGTAGTCAGCGAGCAGCTGCGCCGTATCCGCCTTGATCTTTGCAATATCGCCCTCTTTGCCCGCCATCTCCAGCGCAAGCGCTTTTTCGGAAAGCGCCGTCGCCCCGATAATCCGTGCGGAACTCTTCAAGGCGTGAACCTTGATCGTGTAATTCTCGAAGTCCTCCTCATCATAAAGCGCCTCAATCTCATCCGCTTTCTGCCGAATGGTGCTGAAGAAGATGTCGATGGCGCCCATATAGCCGTCTTCCGACGCGCAATAGCGGATTCCAGCATCGACGTCCAGCCCCTCTATCCCGCGTATCCACGCCGGTATGACAGACGACTCCTTTTGATCCGGCACAAACGGAACCACATTGATCCTTGCTTCGATGTCCGCCTCTTTTTTTTGTTCATCCTGCGGCGGCTTTGTTCTCGAAGCGCCCTCCGACCCTGCCGGTTCCATCAGCGTCACGTGCTCCGTGCGTTCTTCCCTTATGGATGTATCGATATGGTACTCCCCCTGTTTCCCCATATAAGTATAAATCAGCCCGAACGTCCCCGGTCCGTACATGCATGCGCTCGATGCGGACACTTTCTGCACCACGACGTTTTCAAAATGAATAACTTCTTCAAGATCGTGTTTGATCTGCGCGATAGTGTCCGTGGAAAGCGCCGCATGCGTCAAAAACAGCGTCCCCTTGTCGATCCGGCTCTTGTCGGCAAACGCCATCCGCATATACCGCCGCCATACAGTGTCCCTGCTCCCCGCTATCATCCGGCGCGGACGTATGATGCCGTCATATACCCCTACCACAGGATGCAGCATAAACGCCTCGCACATCGTCAGCGCATGTCTTGGGGTTCTGCCGGAACGTGCAAGATACTTCATGCTGTCTAATACAAAACTCGTCTGAATCGTCTGCTTCATCTGTTCGAGTTCGGCGCGGATTCGTCCGACCGGCTCGCCGCTTTCCGCCAGTTTCGCCGCATACAGTGCCAGAAGACCGATGCCGCTCGACATCTGCCCCGAATCGATCACCGTTACGTTGTCGAACGCGCGCGACGCCTCCATCGCTTTGCCGAAAGCGCCGGAGAGTTTCTTGCTCGCGGTAATATGAACCACCTGCGTCGCCTGCTCCAAATGCGCGGAAAAGAACTGTTCGTATTCCTCGACGGACGGCTCTCCGGTTCTTGCCGCCTTCCCCGTTGTAATCATATACGAAAGCAGCCCGTCCGACTCGATTTCCTTGCCGTCCAAAAAATAGCCCTCTTCGGTATAGATCGGGAACGGGATCACGCCGATCTGCCGCGACTCGATAAGTTTCGCCGGGAGGTCGCAGACGCTCTCTGTCGTAATGACGACCGGCTTTTTCCTCCTGTGCGTCAGTACCGGCGTCACCGTCGTCGCCGACACCGGATCGCTGTATTCTACCGAAACAAGTTCCCGCGGAAGGTGCGCCAGCAGTCCTTCCTCGAGCAGTTCGCCAGTCACCGGCTTTAGGATGCAGTCGTCAAATCCTTCCCTCCGATACATTGCCAGCAGATCATTTCCCGCATTTGCGGTTAAAACGATCACCGGCGTATCGACATTCATGCCGCCCCGCTGCGCACGAATGGCGTGCAGACATTCAATGCCGTCCATCTCCGGCATCAGATAATCCATGAAGATCAAATCATAGCGTCTTTCAAGCGTGCGCGCCAGCGCCTCCGCACCGCTTGTCACCGTTTCGATCTGCACCTTGGTATCCCGGAGCAGTTTTTCGGCGACAAGAAGATTTACCTCGTTGTCATCCACGATCAGAATCTTCGCCTGCGGTGCCTCGAAACTTGACCGGTAGACATTGCGGATCTGCGTGCTTTCCGGGTCTTCGAGACGAATCTCCCCGACCTCTGCTGCATCGGAAATCGTCTGCGGCAGCACTACTACGAAGGTGGAGCCCTTGGTATAGATGCTGTTGACCGTAATCTCGCCGCCCATCAGATCGACAAGCTGCTTTACGATCGCAAGCCCCAGACCCGTTCCCTCGATATGGCGGTTGCGCTCCTCATCTTCGCGGTGGAACGCGGAAAAAAGATACGGGATGCTATCCTTTTTGATGCCGATTCCGGTATCGGTGATCGAATACGTAATGACTGCGGTATCTTCCGTCCTGCTCGCGCATCCGATCGACAGTTCCACCGACCCCTTTTCCGTATATTTGATCGCGTTCGACAATATGTTAAGCAAAATCTGCTTGATCCGCACCTCGTCGCCGATCAGTCCGCTGGGAATCGTCCGGTCGATATCCACGGTGAAATTCAAGCCCTTGTCCCTTGCGTTGGACCAGATCATGCCGACGACGTCGGAAAGCATCTCGCCGACCTGATACGGCGCGGGTACGATCGTCATCCGCCCGGACTCGATCCGCGACATATCAAGAATGTCGTTGATCAGGGAAAGAAGGATCTTGCTTGCGCTTTGGATATGAACGGAGTTCTCCGCCACTTCCGGCGACAGTTCCTCCCGCAGATTCATTTCGTTCAGTCCGATGATCGTATTGATCGGCGTCCGGATCTCATGGCTCATGTTGGAGAAAAAGCGGTTCTGCGCCCGGTTC
>CAJOQZ010000086.1 GCA_905236585.1 uncultured Lachnospiraceae bacterium | reverse complement strand
GCGAAGCATGAGGTTAGTACGCAGAATGAGTACGAGCACTAGGTTGTAACGAGTCGAAGACGAAGTTAGAACCGTACGTGCGATCGAACACTTAAGATTTGTTTGTTCCGACAAGATATGATTGGATGCAAATTGATTTTTGCGCCATAAAAAGGAGAGATCATGAATACAGACAGATATATCAGCCCTCTGTCCGAGCGATACGCAAGCAAAGAGATGCAGTACATATTTTCACAGGATAAAAAGTTTACAACATGGCGTAAACTCTGGATCGCGCTTGCGGAAACGGAAATGGAACTGGGATTGTCTGCGGACGGCAGGCCGCGCATCACGCAGGAGATGATCGACGAGTTGAAAAGCCATGCAAAAGACATTAACTATGATGTCGCAAAGGCGAGAGAAAAAGAGGTTCGGCATGACGTCATGAGCCATGTATACGCATATGGACAGCAGTGCCCGAAAGCCGCAGGGATCATCCATCTCGGCGCGACGTCCTGTTATGTCGGGGACAATACCGACGTGATCATTATGCGGGACGGACTTATGCTTCTCCGTCAAAAACTGCTCAATGTGATCGCAAAACTATCCGCATTTGCAAAACAGCATAAGGATCAGCCGACGCTGGCGTTTACGCATTTTCAGGCGGCGCAGCCGACGACGGTCGGGAAACGGGCAACGCTTTGGATCAATGAATTTATGATCGACCTGGAAGATTTAGATTATGTGGTTTCGACCATGAAACTCTTAGGGTCGAAGGGCACGACGGGAACGCAGGCTTCGTTTTTGGAACTGTTTGACGGGGATGAGGAAACGATTGAAAAAATCGACCCCATGATTGCCGAAAAAATGGGATTTACGGCGTGTGTGCCGGTATCGGGACAGACCTATTCCCGGAAACTGGACACCCGTGTGGCGAATGTTCTTGCCGGGATTGCAGCAAGTGCGCACAAGATGTCGAATGATATCCGGCTGCTGCAGCACTTGAAGGAAGTCGAGGAGCCGTTTGAGAAAAATCAGATCGGATCGTCGGCGATGGCGTATAAGCGTAACCCGATGCGTTCGGAACGGATCGCATCTTTATCGCGGTACATTATGATCGACGCCTTAAATCCCGCGATAACCTCTGCGGTGCAGTGGTTCGAACGGACGCTTGACGATTCCGCGAACAAACGCTTGTCGATTGCGGAAGCATTCCTTGCGACGGACGGCGTATTGGATCTGTGCATGAATGTCTGTGACGGACTCGTCGTTTATCCGAAAGTGATCGAGAAGCATCTTCGTTCGGAACTGCCGTTCATGGCGACGGAGAATATCATCATGGACGCGGTAAAACTCGGCGAAGACCGGCAGAAAATGCACGAAGAGATCCGCCAGATGTCGATGGAAGCGGGGCGCAATGTAAAAGAAAAGGGGTTGGAGAACAACCTGCTTGAACTTGTAGCGGATAACCCGAACGTGCCGTTGTCGGCAGAGGATTTAGTCCACGTCACAGAGGACTTGCTGCAGTTTGTCGGGCGTGCGCCGCAGCAGACGCAAAAATATCTGGATGAAGTAGTAAAGCCGGTGCTGGAAGAGAATAAGGATTTACTTGGCGTGACGGCGGAAATTAACGTATAGAATAATACGCAGACGAATAAAACCATTTCTTTCAGACACGCCTTCTTTCGCGGAATTGTAATTAGAGCATGATGATTGTGCTTTTTGTTTTCAGACAGTCCCGCAACGTCGGTTCTTAATGAATACAAGCACAGCGCAGTATGAGTTTAGAACCGTTACGTGAGGACTCTAGCGGAAGCGTGTCTGAAAACAAAAAGTAAGATCAGAATGCGGATTATATTATTAGCACTCGATAAAAAAGAGTGCTAATTTTTTATTGACTTTTTCCCATAGGAGTGCTAAATTGTCTTTTAGTGAAATTTTGAATATAAGAAAACGTAAGGAGTGACGAACAATGGCAGAAAAACACGGCAGTTTATCAATTACCAGCGAGAACATATTCCCCGTCATTAAGAAATGGCTCTATTCCGACCACGACATTTTCTTACGGGAATTGATCTCCAACGGCTGCGACGCGATCACGAAACTGAAAAAACTCGACATGATGGGAGAATACGAACTCCCCGCGGATTACAAGCCGAAAATCGACGTTGAAGTCGACCCCGACAATAAGACGCTTACCATCACCGATAACGGGCTGGGGATGACGTCGGATGAAGTTGATGAATATATCAACCAGATTGCCTTCTCCGGCGCAACGGACTTTTTGGAAAAGTACAAGGACAAGGCGAACGAAGATCAGATCATCGGACATTTCGGTCTGGGATTTTATTCGGCGTTCATGGTTGCGGATTCGGTACATATCGACACATTATCCTGGGAGAAGAGCGCGTCCGCGGTACATTGGGAGTGCGACGGCGGTACAGAGTTCGACATGAAAGACGGTATCCGTGAGAAGGTCGGCACGACGATCACGCTGCATCTGAATGAAGACTGTCTGGAATTTGCGAATGAATACCGCGTACGGGAGATCATTGAAAAGTACTGCTCGTTTATGCCGATCGAGATCTATCTGACGAAGGCGAATGCCGAAGAGCAGTATGAGACGATTGACGCGGAAGATAAGCGCGATACCGATATCGTTAAGGAAGAGATCCACGAAGAAGCGAAGTACGAAGAAAAAGAAAACGAGGATGGCACCAAGGAACAGGTCGAGGTATCTCCGGCAAAGGAGAAACTTAAGATCGTAAAACGCCCGGTACCGCTTAATGACATAAATCCGCTTTGGGCGAAGAATCCGAGCGAGTGTACGGATGACGAATATAAGGAGTTTTACCGCAAGGTCTTCATGGATTTCAAGGAGCCGCTGTTCTGGATTCATCTGAATATGGATTATCCGTTCAACTTAAAAGGCATCCTGTATTTCCCGAAGATCAATACAGAGTATGATTCCATCGAGGGAACGATCAAATTATACAACAATCAGGTGTTTATCGCGGACAATATCAAGGAAGTCATCCCTGAATTTTTGATGCTTCTAAAGGGTGTGATCGACTGTCCGGATCTGCCGCTTAACGTATCGAGAAGCGCATTGCAGAACGACGGGTTTGTTACCAAGATTTCTGAGTACATTACGAAGAAGGTCGCGGACAAACTTTCCGGCATGTGCAAGACGGATAAGGAGAACTACGAGAAATACTGGGACGACATCAGCCCGTTTATCAAGTACGGCTGCTTAAGGGATGATAAGTTCTGCGACCGGATGAATGACTATATTCTCTTCAAGGATATATATGAGAAATACACGACTCTGCCGGAACTTCTGATTAAGGAAGAAAAGAAAGAAGAGGAGAAGCCGGAGATCCTGGGTGCCGACGGCAATCCGATCTCGTCCGACGACAAGCCGGAAATTTTAGATGCGAACGGCAACTCGGTTTCCTCGGATCAAGGTGCGGATGAACCCAAGGAGCCGGAAGATAAGCGCCATATTGTCTACTATGTAACCGACAAGAACCAGCAGGGACAGTATATTTCCATGTTCAAAGCACAGGAAATGAATGCGGTTATCTTGGATCACAACATTGATACCTCCTTCATTACCCAGTTGGAGCAGCGCAACGAAGATTATAAATTTGTTCGTATCGACGGGGATGTTACGGATTCTCTGGTGGAACAGACCGGCGAAGACGAACTGAAAGAGGAGAACGACGCCCTTTCCGAAACGTTCAAAAAAGCACTGGATATGGACAAGTTGACGGTCAAAGTGGAGAAGATCAAGGATGAGAATGTTGCCTCTATTCTTACGGTAAAAGAGGAATCCCGCCGGATGCAGGATATGATGCGCATGTATTCCATGGGAGGCATGGGCTCCATGGATGCGAATCTGTTCCCGACGGATGAAACCCTGGTTTTGAACGTCAACCATCCGCTGGTAAAATACATTTTTGAGAATAAAGACAGCGAACATGTTCCGACCTTCTGCAAGCAGTTATATGATCTGGCAAAATTGCAAAACGCACCGTTGTCGCCGGAACAGATGACCGCGTTCGTATCCCGGTCGAATGAGATCATGCTGGTACTGACAAAATAAAGGAAATCGACTATTATGTTGAGAACAAACACTTCTTAAGTATGAGGGTAGGGCATTTTTGCCGTTGAACACTTAAGATTTGTTTGTTCTAAAGGTAAGATTGCATGGAAATTGTTTTCCGTGAAAAATCTTTTTTCCAGTAGAAAATCTGCGTATCCTATGGTACAATACTGCGGTGTGTTTCACGGTGGAACACGCCGCAGTTTTAGGGTGCGCCTATTATGTTGTTTTCCGATCTGTTTTTTCTATATGTATTTTTGCCGCTGTTTGCCGCATTGTATTTTTTTGCGTGGAACGCGGACAAAGAAAAGGCGCAGCCCCTTTATGAGAATTTGATTCTGATCATCTTTTCCCTGATATTTTATTCCTGGGGCGAACCGGCATATATTCTTTTGCTGTTACTTTGCGTGGCGATCATCTATTTTAGCGGGAAGAGCAGACATGAGATAACCGGGATCGTTTTGCTTTTGTTTCTTCTTGCTTTTTTCAAATACGGCAACCTGATCCAGTCGACGCTGGTAAACTTAGGCTGGCTTAATACGACGATCGCGATCCACCTGCCGATCGGCATCAGTTTTTATACGTTTCAGTCGATTTCCTATCTTGCGGATGTAAGGAGCGGACGAGTAAAAGTGCAGGACAACTTCGGCTGCCTGTTGCTTTATATCTCCATGTTCCCGCAGTTGATCGCTGGACCGATCGTCCGCTATTCGGACGTGGAACTGCAGATTACGGATCGTTCGCCCCGGGAAGAGGAAGTTGCGGAAGGTTTCCGCCGGTTCATTACGGGGCTTGCAAAAAAGGTCATCCTCGCAGATCAACTGTCCGAAATCGTTTCCCAGACCATGGGTGCGGACTTAAAAAACGTTTCTACCGGCATGGCATGGCTCGGGCTTCTTGCATTTTCCATGCAGATATATTTTGACTTTTCCGGCTATTCGGACATGGCGATCGGCATGGGGCGCTGCATGGGCTTTCAGTTCCCTGAGAACTTCATTAAGCCGTATCGCTGCAGGTCTGTGACGGACTTTTGGAGGAGATGGCACATCACGCTCGGTTCCTTTTTCCGGGATTACGTATACATACCGCTCGGCGGCAACCGGGTTATGTGGGTAAAACAGATCCGCAACATCCTGATCGTCTGGATGCTGACCGGGATCTGGCACGGCGCCTACTGGAACTATTTTGTTTGGGGGCTGTATTTCGGTTTGTGGCTTTTGTTTGAAAAGGCGTTTCTTTTTTGCAAGGATAAAAGCGAAAAAACGGGCGTTTTCGGTTTTGTCTGGCGTGTGGTCGCCGTTACTGCGGTAATTATCGGGTGGGGAATTTTCTACTACGAGGATTTTGATAAGATGCGGCAGTTTTTTTCCATATTGTGCGGCAACGGTGCCGCCGGAAAAGACTTAATGCTTGCCTCCCTGCTTTCACAGAATGTTCTGTTGCTTGTCGTTTCGGCATTTTGCTGTATCGTCCCGCAGAAATTTCTGTTAAAAGAAGTTCCGGCGATCGGCAGATTTGCCATGTCGGCGGCGTTTTTGATCATTAGTACGATCCTGTTGATCGGCGCTACCAACCATCCGTTTTTATACACGAGGTTTTAGATGCAAGATAAGAATCCGTCCGAAAAGAAAAAAATAGAAGGCGTAGACGAGGGCTTAAGCCGTGTGCCGGATAATTCCAAGTATTTAGTCGGGATCGTATTCTGCTACATTTTTTTGGTTTGTTTTTTGTGTTTCGGAATTCGAAGCACGGAAAGCGCCCAGGAAGGGCGCAGTTTAACGGCTTTCCCCGTATGGTCGCTTGAAAATTTCTTTAACGGCAATTTTACTTCGGGCGTTACTGCGTGGTTTTCCGATACCGTGCCGGAGAGGGATGCCTTGATGAGCGCAGCACTTGCCATTTCTGATGTGAAAGGTTTTGCCTTAACGCAGGACGGCGAAGATATCCAGTTTCACAATATTACGGCAGTCGGGGATGCAGACGATTCCGCCAAGGAAGAGGCTTCCGGGGCGGATGACATAGGCAAGGATGATGCCGGGGCATTGCCCGAGCATAAAAACGAAGCGATCGAAGGCGAGGCGTATACAACGGCGGGAGCGGAGGATTTTACGACCGTTTCCAACGGGATCATAGTTACGGGAACAGGCGATCAGACCCGCGCCATGATGCTTTACGGTGGCAATACGGATATTACAACTGCATATGCAGATACGATCAATCATTATAAAGAGCAGATGCCGGATGTGAATGTCTATGCCATGGTAATCCCGACGGCGATTTCCTATTATTGCCCGGCATCGGCAGAAGAATATACCGGAAGCCAGCTCGATCAGATCAACAATGTGATCACCCATCTGCGGGATGATGTGGTCGGACTGAATGTATATACGGCGCTGGGAAAGCACCGAGACGAGGATATTTATCTGCGCACCGATCATCATTGGGCGCCGCGGGGCGCGTATTACGCGGCAGAGGAATTTGCGAAGTCGGCAGGTGTGCCGTTTTTGGAAATGAGCGAATATGATACGGATGTCGTACATGATTATGTCGGAACGATGTATATGTATGCGCAAGATATCCGCATTAAGAACAATCCTGAAGACTTTATCTATTATATCCCGAAAAATGTCGAACTGGAAACGACCTATATCAACTGCATACTGGATGAAGACTGGCATGTGATCGGCGAAGAAGAGCCGGTGGTTGCGTCGTTTTATATTAAGCAGCAGGATGGGAGCAGAGATGCGTATTCGACCTTTATGGGCGGAGATGCAAAAACGACAAAAGTAAAGACGTCCACCGATAATGACCGGAAACTGCTGATCTTAAAAGACAGTTTCGGAAACGCCCTGCCGGAGTTTCTGTTCGGGTCGTTTTCGGAAATCCATGTTATAGATTCCCGGTATTTTATTCACAATATCAGGGATTATGTCAAAGAGAACGGCATTACAGATCTGTTGTTTGCCAACAACGCGTTCCATGCGTCGACCGCATCGACGATCGACGCATATGAGCGGTATCTAACGCAATAAATTCTTATTAGCCGTCGAGAGCATCAGTTTGATGCGGTTCAACTGATTGACTTCGGATGCACCGGGGTCGTAGTCGATGGCGACGATGTTCGCTTTCGGGTTTTCTTTGCGGATCTGCTTGATCACGCCTTTTCCGACGACATGGTTCGGCAGACAGCCAAACGGCTGAATGCAGACGATGTTTTCTGCGCCGCTTTCAATCAACTCCAGCATTTCACCGGTCAAAAACCATCCTTCGCCGGTCTGGTTGCCGATGGAGACAATATGTTCGGCGGCTTTTGCAAGAGCGTCAATATGCGCCGGCGGCTCAAAATGCTCACTCTTTTCAAACGCTTTCCTTGCCGGGGAGCGCAGCCACTCGAAGAAATCAATTCCAATATTTGAATAGAACCGCGCCTTCTTGCTCGCCCCCAAATGCTCCTCACGGAAATTCGTGTTGTAGAAGCAGTAGAGAAGGAAATCGGTCAAATCGGGAACCACCGCTTCCGCGCCTTCCGATTCCAAAAGTTCCGCCAAGTGGTTGTTTGCGGACGGAAGGAATTTTACCAAAATCTCGCCGACGATCCCGACACGAGGCTTCCGTTCGCCTGTAATCGGAATGGCGTCAAAATCCTCTATGATATCACGGCACATCCGCGCAAAGATCCCATGGGAGAGCAGATGCTTTTTCGTACAGAATTTAATGACGCGACGCCGCCATTTTGCGTGGACTTTATCGGTCTGTCCTTTGTGCTTTTCGTAGGGGCGCATCCGGTTGATGCAGCGCATGAAGATATCGCCGAAGATCAAGGCGTAAAGCCCCCTCTGAACGAGTTTCGGCGTAAAGGTAAATCCCGGATTCTTTTCCAAGCCGGAAAGGTTAATGGAAATGACCGGTATATCTTTGTAACCTGCCTTTGCAAGTGCCCGGCGGATAAAGCCGATGTAGTTGCTTGCGCGGCACCCGCCGCCGGTCTGCGAGATCAGGATCGCCGTCCTTGTCATATCGTATTCGCCGGAGGCGACGGCAGCCATCAGTTGACCGACCACGATAAGCGACGGATAGCAGGCGTCGTTGTTGACGTATTTAAGCCCCATATCCACACATTTTCGAGTCGGGATGTCCGGGATCACCAGATGATAACCGACCGAATTGAACGCCGGTGCGATCAGTTCAAAATGAATCGGCGACATCTCGGGACAGAGGATCGTATATTCTTCCCGCATTTGTTTTGTAAAAATCCGCCGTTTGAAACTGTCGGAAGCGATGGCCCGCTGCGTTTGCCCGTTGCGCTGTCGGACGCGGATCGCCGCAAGCAGCGAACGGATTCGGATACGGGCTGCGCCTAAATTATTCACCTCGTCTATTTTCAGGCAGGTATAGATTTTACCCGAATTTGTCAGGATGTCCGACACGCAGTCCGTCGTAACGGCATCTAAGCCGCAGCCGAAGGAGTTCAACTGGATGATATCAAGATGATCGTTTTTCTTGACAAAATTTGCCGCCGCATACATCCGTGAATGGAACATCCATTGGTCCATGACGATCAGCGGGCGGTCGATATTTCCCAAATGGGAAATCGAGTCCTCTGTCAAAACCGCCATTCCATAGGACGTGATCAACTCCGGAATTCCGTGGTTGATTTCCGGATCAACATGATATGGACGACCGCAGAGAACGATGCCGCGCCGTCCCGTTTCTTTAAGATATTGCAGAACTTCCTCGCCTTTTTGCGACATATCATTACGGAACGCTTCCTGTTCCCCCCATGCCTTATGTGCTGCGGCACGGATAAGGAGCGGCTCAATGTCATACTCCTCATGGAACGTTTTGATCAGACCTTCCGTTAATACCTGTTCATCTGAAAATGCGAGGAAAGGATTCAAAAACCGCACATCGCCGTTTGCGATGGAATCAATGTTGTTTTTGATATTCTCCGCGTAACTGGTGACGATGGGGCAGTTGTAGTGATTGTTTGAATCCGGGAACTCGTTGCGCTCATAAGGAATACAGGGATAGAAGATCATATCCGCTTCCCGGTTAATCAGCCACTGCACATGACCGTGCGCAAGTTTTGCCGGATAGCATTCGGATTCGCTCGGTATGCTGTCAATGCCGAGTTCATATAACTTCCGGGAAGACTGCGGCGAAAGAACCACGGAAAACCCAAGTTCAGAAAAAAACGTCGCCCAGAACGGGTAGTTTTCATACATGTTCAATACGCGTGGCAGACCGACGGTGCCGTATTTTGCCTCTTTTTCCGAAAGCACGGGATAGTCGAAGAGGCGGTTGTATTTGTATTCGTAGAGATTCGGAATATTGTCTTTGTTTTTCTCTTTTCCCAAGCCCTTTTCGCAGCGGTTGCCCGTGATGAAGGAACGATTGTCGGAAAAGCGGTTGATGGTAAGGATGCAGTGATTGTTGCACCCTTGGCAGCGCGTAAGTCTGGTTGTAAAACTTAAGGCAAGGATTTCGTCCATTGGAAGCATCTGCGTTGATCTTGTATCGGCATAGCGTTCCTTTGCGATCAGCGCGGCGCCGAAAGCCCCCATGATTCCAGCGATATCCGGGCGGACGACCTTAACGTTTGCAATGGACTCTAATGAGCGCAAAACGGCGTCATTGTAAAACGTGCCGCCCTGAACAACGATATTTCTCCCCAAGTCGGACGCTTCGGATAACTTGATGACCTTAAACAGCGCATTTTTGACAACTGAATAGGCAAGCCCGGCGGAGATATCGGCAACCGACGCCCCTTCCTTTTGCGCCTGCTTAACCTTGGAATTCATAAACACCGTACAGCGCGTACCAAGGTCGATGGGATGTTCTGCAAAAAGCGCTTCCTTTGCAAAATCCTCGACGGTATAGTTTAAGGACTTTGCAAACGTCTCGATAAACGAACCGCAGCCGGAGGAACAAGCCTCGTTCAACTGCACCGAATCCACGGTGTTGTCCTTGATCTTGATACATTTCATATCCTGACCGCCGATATCCAAGATACAGTCCACCTTCGGATTGAAAAACGCGGCGGCATAGTAATGGGCGACCGTTTCGACTTCGCCCTCATCCAGATTGAACGCGGATTTTAAGAGAGCTTCTCCGTATCCGGTGGAACAGGAGTGTACGATCTTCGCATCGGACGGTAAGGCTTCGTTGATTTCGCTCATGGCGCGGATCGCCGTCATCATCGGACTGCCGTTGTTGTTGTCATAGAAAGAATATAAAAGAGAGCCGTCTTCGCCGATAAGCGCAACTTTCGTCGTCGTCGAACCGGCGTCAATCCCGAGATAGCAGTTGCCCCGATAAGAGGATAAATCGGCGGTCTTAACATGATTTTCTCCATGCCGCCGCAAAAAATCGTCATATGCCGCCTCGTCGGAAAACAAAGGCTCCAAACGTGCGACTTCAAATTCCATTTTCAGTTCCCCGGAGAGTTTTTCTTCAATTGCTCCGAGCGTCGTGGTCGCTTCCGGTTTGAAATTCAGCGCGGAACCGATTGCGGCGAACAGATGCGAGTTTTCCAGGATAATGGTATGCTCGTCATCTAATTTTAACGTACGGACAAACGCCGCCCGCAGTTGATCCAAAAAGTGCAGCGGTCCGCCTAAAAATGCGACATGTCCGCGGATCGGCTTTCCGCACGCCAAGCCGGAAATCGTCTGATTGACAACCGCCTGAAAAATAGAAGCGGCAAGGTCTTCTCTGGTCGCGCCTTCGTTGATCAGCGGCTGGATGTCCGTTTTGGCAAAAACGCCGCACCTTGCGGCGATCGGATAGATTGCTTTATAGGCGCGTGCGTACGTATT
The DNA here is from genome assembly GCA_905236585.1 of uncultured Lachnospiraceae bacterium. Lineage (GTDB taxonomy): Bacteria > Bacillota > Clostridia > Lachnospirales > Lachnospiraceae > RGIG4930. The sequence goes on along the minus strand of CAJOQZ010000086.1, from coordinate 5,334 downwards.
CAGACCATGCGCGTCGGTCTGAATCAAAGACGCCATCTGGTCGATAAAAGATCCGGTTCCCCCGGCGCAGATGCCGTTCATCCGCTGCTCGATATTGCCGTTTTCAAAATAAATGATCTTAGCGTCTTCGCCGCCGAGTTCGATCGCGACGTCCGTCTGCGGCGCATTGTGCTCAAGCGCGGAGGCAACCGCGACGACTTCCTGCACGAACGGAATCGACAGATGATTGGCAAGCGTAAGACCGCCCGAACCGGTAATCACGGGAGAGAGGGAAACGTCGCCGGCTGCTTCCTTTGCCTTTTTTACAAGAGAAAGCAGCGTCTCGCGGATATTTGCGAAATGCCGTTCATAATCGGAAAAGACCAGACGGTCATTATCGTCAAGCAGGGCGACCTTCACCGTAGTAGAGCCGATATCAATACCGAATTTATATATTTGCGCCATAATAATGTCCTAAAATAATAAATTGCACACAATTAAAATGAGTACCGTATTTTTATGTATGATAGCACAATCATTGACAAAAAGAAAGGTTAAGTTTAGAATGAATTGAATGCATTGTTACAGAACGGTAACAAATGATTTTTTAGGAGATATTTTATGTTGAACAATTTGGAACGCAAATTCGGCAGATATGCGATTCCGCATCTGATCAATTATCTGATCGGCGGTTACGCGGTAGGATATCTGTTATACCTTTTGTCCCTGGCAACGCAGGTGAACATTCTTTCCTTTCTGACGTTAGAGCCGTATTTTATCATCCATGAATTTCAGTTGTGGCGGCTTATCAGCTGGGTTTTGATTCCGGAAATGCAAAATCCCTTCTTTGCGCTTATCATGCTGTTTTTCTATTGGCAGTTAGGGAATATGTTAGAAGCGACATGGGGGACGTTCCGTTTTAACCTTTATATTTTCGGCGGCATCTTTCTTACGGTAATCGGCGCATTCTTATCTTATTTTATCTATGCCGGTATCACAGGACATCCGAGCATGATCGCCGGGAACATATCGACGACCTATATCAATATGTCGATCTTTCTCGCCTACGCGGTAAGTTATCCCGATATGACGGTGTTGTTATACTTTATCATTCCTGTCAAAATGAAGTGGATGGCGATATTGTACGGCGTATGGTTCGTTTGGATGTTCTTTTCGATTGGAATTGCCGGAAAGATTGCGTTGATCATGTCGCTGCTTAATTTTGTAATCTTTTTCTTTGCGACACGCAACTATAATTCCATGTCGCCCAACGAGTTTAAGCGAAAGCAGGACTTTAGACGCAAAGTCAATCATGCGAACCGCAGCAGGGCAGCGGGCAACGGTTCTCCGTTTTCCGGGGGCAATCCTTTCGGCGGCGGTATGCCCTTCGGGGGCGCCGCATCGTCGAATACCGGTCGGTCGCAGAATCAGATTGCCCGTCATAAGTGCGCGATCTGCGGGCGGACGGATCTGACGAATCCCGAACTCGAATTTCGGTTCTGTTCGAAATGCAACGGCAACTATGAATACTGCAACGATCACTTGTTTACACATACACACGTAATGTAGAGCCAAGTACTGTCCAACGAATGCGAAGCATGAGTTGTTGACAGCACTGGCATCCGACATAGTAAGTCAGATATTAACCTGCGGTAACAGAGGAGGAATACCATGGCTGAAAATTTTATCGAATCGATCATTGAAGAAGACCTTGCAAGCGGGAAGAACTCCGCCGTTGTCACGCGGTTTCCGCCCGAGCCGAACGGTTATCTGCATATCGGGCACGCAAAGTCGATCTTGCTGAATTACCTGACGGCGAAAAAGTACAACGGCGAATTTCATATGCGGTTTGACGATACGAACCCGACAAAAGAAAAGACGGAGTTTGTGGATTCGATTCTTACCGATGTCAGATGGCTCGGCGTTGACTGGGGGGAGCATCTCTATTATGCGTCCGATTATTTTGATAAGATGTATGATGCCGCCGTATCCCTCATCAAAAAGGGAAAGGCGTATGCTTCAAATCTATCGGCGGATCAGATCCGTGAAACGAGGGGGACGCTGACACAGCCGGGAACGAATGATCCGAACCGGGATCGTCCGATAGAAGAAAGCCTTCAAATATTTACCGACATGAGGGACGGAAAATACGCGGACGGAGAAATGGTGCTACGGGCGAAAATCGACATGGCGTCCGGCAATATCAATATGCGTGATCCGATCCTCTACCGCGTGGCGCACTTAAGCCATCATAATACCGGCGATAAATGGTGCATATATCCGATGTATGATTTTGCGCATCCCATCGAAGACGCGATCGAAGGCATCACCTACTCGCTATGTACTTTGGAGTTTGAGGATCACCGCCCTCTGTATGACTGGGTGGTAAATGAAGTCGGCTTTGATGTGCCGCCGCGGCAGATTGAGTTTGCCAAGATGTATTTGACGAATGTCGTGACCGGCAAGCGTTACATTAAAAAACTTGTCGAAGACGGCATTGTTGACGGCTGGGATGATCCGCGGCTGGTATCCATCGCAGGACTTAGGCGCAGGGGCTATACGCCGGAATCTATTCAAAAATTTATAGAACTCTCCGGCATTTCCAAGAGCCAGTCTTCTTCGGATTATGCGATGCTGGAATACTGCGTCCGCGAAGATTTGAAGACCAAAGTATCCCGGGTCATGGCGGTTCTTGATCCGATCGAATTAGTGATCGACAACTACCCCGAAGGCAAAAGCGAGGAACTCGACGTAGCGAACAATTTGGAAAATGAAGCGTTAGGAAGCCGTAAGGTTACGTTTTCCAAACATTTATATATCGAACGCGACGACTTTATGGTCGAGCCGCCGAAGAAATACTTCCGCATGTTTGTCGGGAATGAGGTGCGTCTGATGAATGCGTATCTTGTCAAATGCACGTCCTATGAATCGGATGATGACGGCAACGTAATCCGGGTACATGGCGAATATGACCAGCAAAGCCGCGGCGGCAACAGCCCCGACGGACGAAAGGTAAAGGGCACGATCCACTGGGTTGACAAAGATACCGCCATTCCGATAGAAGCAAGGCTGTATGATAATATCGTGGATGAAGAAGCGGGCGTATATAACGAGGACGGCAGCGTCAATGTCAATCCTGATTCGCTGATTATAAAGAGAAATGCCGTAGCGGAAGCCGGACTTGCCGGGGCGAAGCCGTATGACAGTTTTCAGTTTGTACGCAATGGTTTCTTCTGTGTGGACGCTCATTCAAAAGAGAAAGAAGTGCCGATATGCAATCGGATCGTAGCGCTGAAAAGTTCCTTTAAGTTGCCGAAATAGAAGGGATTTGAAAATGGGTTTATTATCAGGTTTGGAAAAATTCGGATTGGGTGGACATGCGGATATTGACATCACGAAGCAGTTGGAACCCGAGAAGAAAGCAGAGCCGATAGCAGAAGAAAAAAAAGAAGAAAAAAAAGAGCCGGATGAGATGGATTTCCTCCTGGCGCGGAATTTTGTTTGTCCCGTCTGTGACCGTAAGTTCAAGGCGCTTGCCGTTCGAAGCACGAGACTTCGCCGTTTGGAGCCGGATTTTGATCTGCGACCGCGCTGCCAGTATATTGACGTCATCAAATATGATACGGTTCTGTGCCCGAGTTGCGGATATGCGGCAATGGGGAACTATTTTGAGCCGTTGTCTTCTTTTCAGATCAAGCGGTTAAAAGAGCAGGTTATGTCAAAATACAAGCCCGTCCTCGAAGATAAGGGAACATCCACGTACTCCTATGAGGATGCGATTACGAGATATCAACTATGCCTCGTTTCCGCCATGGTGAAAAATTCCAAAATGTCGGAAAAAGCATATATCTGTCTGAAGACGGCTTGGCTCTATCGGGAAATATATGACAATACGCCGGACTTTTCCAAAGAAGAAGTTCTTAAGCGCAGGAAGTTAAAGGAGCAGTACGACGGATTTTACCGGCAGGCTTACGACGGATTTATCAAAGCGGTTTCATCGGAGGCACCGCCGTTCTGCGGCATGAACATGAACACGATGGAATATCTCCTTGCAAATATGTCGGTATATTTTCAGGATGTTCCGGTCGCTACGCGGTATATATCGAATTTGATCACCTCTAAGACGATCAGTTCCAAAATGAAGGATCGTGCGCTTGACTTAAAAGACCAGTTATTGGAAATTAAAGAGACGAAGAGGAATCAAGACAAATAGCAAAAATGAACGCCGGCTGCTAACATTCTGCAGCCGGCGTTTTTTTGTTATGCGATATCCAGTTCGACGGGGCAGTGGTCGGAGCCGAATACGTCGGTATGGATCTTCGCGTCGACAAGGCGATCTTGCAATCGTTGTGATGCGATGAAATAATCAATGCGCCAACCGGCGTTTTTCTCTCTTGCCTTGAAGCGGTACGACCACCAGGAATAGATCTGCTCCATGTCGGGATAGAAGAAGCGGAATGTATCGATGAAACCTGCATCTAAAAGCGCCGTCATCTTGTCGCGTTCCTCGTCGGTAAATCCGGCGTTATGATGATTGGTCTTGGGATTTTTAAGGTCGATCTCTTTATGCGCGACATTTAAGTCGCCGCAGAGGATGACCGGCTTTGTCTCGTCAAGTTTGCACAGGTAGGCGCGGAAATCATCTTCCCAGACCTGGCGGTAATCTAATCGTTCCAGTTGCTGTTTTGAATTGGGGGTATAGCAGCAGACCATGTAAAAGTCTTCGTATTCGAGGGTGATGATGCGGCCTTCGTGGTCATGCTCGTCGATTCCCATGCCGTAGGTGACGGTTATGGGCGTTTTTTTGGTAAATATCGCTGTGCCGGAATAGCCTTTTTTTTCTGCGTAATTCCAGTACTGTTCATAGCCGGGCGTTTCAAGTGTTATCTGTCCTTCCTGTAATTTGCTTTCCTGTATGCAGAAGATGTCTGCGTCGATTGCGTGGAAATATTCCATGAAGCCTTTATTTACACAGGCGCGTATGCCGTTTACATTCCAAGAGATGAGTTTCATAAACTGTTCCTTTCTGTCTTTTAATTTACTGTTGTAGTATAACATATAATTTTGTTATAGGAAAGTTGCCGCTTCATCTTATAATTATAGTAAACGAACAAAGTGAGTTTACTTTGCGCCGAGCGCGAGCATCGAAGATGCCTTCCTGTCGCGCGAGCGTGCATCAACTTATATAGTGAATGTCAAAATATTTTTGACATTCACTATAATTGTCTCACAAAGGGCGTTATCCCGCCCGTGAGAGATAATTTTTGGTGGAACGGTATTTCTTGCCTTGGGAACAAAACAAATCTCCGTGTTCGACGGCAAGAATGCCTTAACCTCACCCGGAGATTGTTTGTT
>CAJOQZ010000085.1 GCA_905236585.1 uncultured Lachnospiraceae bacterium | reverse complement strand
TCATAACAAAGGATCTGGTAGACGAGAACATTTTATTGATCGACAAGGGAGCCGACGCGATCGTGGATATCACGGAGAAGCAGCGTTCGGAAATGAGCGCTTAGGTCTTAAGGTTTTAAGGGGGTTACGGCATGGAAGAATTAACAAGAGAACAGATGGACGTCTTAGGGGAGATCGCGAATATCAGTATGGGGAATGCGGCGACGACGCTTTCGATGATGGTGAACCGCGCCGTTGACATTACGACGCCGAATGTAAAGGTGATCCATCGGAGCGAATCGTTAGACGATTATGAGAAAACGTGTATTTTTGTTCAGATTCATTATATCACCGGATTGAAGGGCAACAACGTCTTCATCTTGAAGGAGCCGGATGTGCTTTGCATGACGGATCTGATGATGGGAGGCGATGGGACGCATACGGACGGCGAAGTCAACGAGATGCACTTGTCCGCGGCTTCCGAGGCGATGAATCAGATGATGGGGACGTCCGCCACTTCCATGGCGTCCATGTTGGAGATTCCGGTCGACATATCAACGCCGGATATCAACCGGATTGACGTAGAGAGCGTTAAGATGTTTGAGAAAATGTTTGAATCGCAGAAAGATCTCTTTGTGAAGATTTCATTCCGCATGACGATCGGCGATCTGATCGATTCGACGATGGTGCAATTGTATCCGGTGGAATTTGCGATTGATATGTGCAGGATTTTTCAGGAGAAGGAAAAGCAGATGTAAATTTGCCAGGACGCCCCGAAAATCATTATTACAATTTTTGATTCTCCCAAAAACAATATCTCCCACGGACGGGACAACGCCCTTTGCGAGATATTGCTTTTTGGGAGAATTTTTATGAGAAAGCATGATTTTCGGGGCTTATCTTTGCATTGTCGTTCTGCCAGAGGGTTTAGTGCATAAAGACAAATGAATAGGGCATAAAAGAAGCGGAGTTGCCATGCTGACAGCCCCGCTTTTCTTATGTCCTTCAAGTTCGCAAATCTATTATTTTTTCAAAATCGTCAAACAGCATTAAAACTTTCGCAAATCATTGTATCACCCCACAAATTGGCTGGCAAGAAAAATGTTCAGAAAATTCAGAAAAACACTGAAACGAACGGGCTTTCATTTCCATTTTTCTCGTCAATGCCCCTCATGATTTGCGAATGGTATAGCAACTCATATTTCTATATCGGCAGATTCACCCGATTACTTTAGTGCAACATTTAAAACCGCGCAAACAGGCGTTATTCCGGTTGAGACTATCTGGCGTTTTTGAGAACGCTTTTATGGCATCGTCAAAGAACCAAAGGGAGGTCAATTATGACAGACAGAGAGATTGAGCAAAAAATCAGGGGATCATCCCGGAATGTACCTGCTGCTTGTGGCCTATGTGGATTCAGATTGGAATACATTGGCATAGGCGAATATAGGTGTCTTAAATGTGGAAATCATATGCTTGATGACTATGGCAAGGTACGGAAATACATCAGTGAGTTCGGAAAGTCCGGAATAATAGAAATTGCTAATGGGACAGGAGTCTCGAAAGATTATATTGAGCAACTGATTGAGGAAGGGACACTGGTCTTTGAAGAGGATGATAGCGGCATAAGAAAATGTGTCCAATGTGGGAAGAGGATTGAAAGAGGAAGATATTGCAGGGACTGTATGAAACAAACATTAACAGGGCTTCAGGATGCTTTTTCGATGGGGATTAGCGAAAAAAATGATGATAAAGATCAAGCTACGGCAAGAATGAGGTTTTTTAGAAATTAGACAAATAAGGATAACCTAAAAAAGGCAGTAGTAGGGAGATTGTGTTTTGCCAAGAACTGGAGAAAATATTTATAAAAGAAACGATGGGCGTTATGAGGCTCGTTATATAGCTGAGAGAGATAAGAATGGAAAAGCAATCTATAAGTCTGTCTATGGCTACGGTAAGGCGGAAGCGCGTGAAAAGGTAGAGGCGGCAAAGAATGAGATCTATGGAGAGCCTTCACCGATAGAGGGCAAGACCTTTAAGCAGGTTGCTGAGCAATATCTTGAAGATGCCAGGGGAAGCATCGCTTCCACTACATATGACAGGTATCTGGATGCGCTGATAAGGGATGTGTATCCCGAATATGCCGACACGCCAATGACTGATGTGACGGAGGCGGAGATGAACCGGTTCTTAAAGCTTGCGCCGGATGCGGCAGCGAAGAGGGGAAGGTCTCTTACGAACAGCGGGCTTCTTGTTGTTAAGGCGGTCATGAGCAACGTGATAAACTACGCCAACGCCGCTTCCGGTATCGAGAAGGCTGAGATCGTGATGGACAGGACTTCCTACGAGGAACTGACAGCGCAGGAACTGGAGCTGATCTGCCTGAAGGCGAAGCATAACCATTGCCCGGAGATGCTGGCGGCGCTTTTGTCCATTTATTGCGGGATGCGCACGGGAGAACTGTGCGCTGTGAACAGCGATGATGTGGACTTAACCAGAAATGAAATATACATCCATGAGATCGCCCACAGGATACGGAATCCGAGGAAGGATGAAGAGGGTGAGAAGAATACCATCATCGTTATTGAAGAGATACCGAGGAAGGGACAGATCCGCAGGGTTTCCTATCCTGCGATCCTGAATGATTATATGAACGAATTCAAGCTGAAGGGGAGGTCGCTGATCCGCACGAAGGACAATGAACAGGTGGATCCCCGGACATTGGAAAATTGGTTGAAGCGCATCATGGAAGTGTTCCGCATGGAAGGGATCAATTTTGAACGCCTGCGGAAGACCTACATGAACGGCAAGGCGGATGAGCAGGTGCTGAATAACATATTCCTAGGAATACGCCCTGATATGCCCTATGGCGGGAATATCGATGTGGAGTGGCTGACGGATGAGCTCAGGAGGGATCTGGCACCGCTTCGGATGCTGATCGGGCTGTCGCCGGAAGAGGCTGCGGATATCCTAGGAGTATCTGCGGTGATGTATCG
>CAJOQZ010000084.1 GCA_905236585.1 uncultured Lachnospiraceae bacterium | reverse complement strand
TCTGCTGCTCCGGCAGATGCCGCATCTTCTTCTCCGGCTGCGTTTTCTTCATTATAATAGGTAATTTCATTCTCACCGTTTTCGGACGCGCCAACTTCCGCCGCGTTATCCGTGGCGGTGGTTTCCGGTTCGGTTGTGCCCTCGGCGGCTGCGGGATCGATCTCCGTCTCCTCCGTCGCCGTCGCGGTCAGTATCTGGCTGTCGAACTGCATCGTCGTCAGCATCATCAGTACTGCCAATAGCAGCGCAAGGCTTCTCCTTTTCATATTTCGTATGCTTCTTTTTTCGTTCTTCTTTTGCATACTGCGCACCCTCCGAATCGGTGTAGGTTTATTATGTGTGATACTTTTTATTTTTGATTTTTACGTACCAAAACAGACATGGGTATACCCATTTCAAAATGATTATCGGTCTTATCCATAATTTACATTAGCATGTAATTTAATTTTTCACAAGTTTTTTAGGATTTTTTGTGGAAAATTTGGGGAATTTGTAGAAGTTATCCACTTGGCGGAATAAAAGCATCATATCCAAAATCGGATTATTTCTCCGAAACGCGGCAAAGAAAATGCAAGTTTGCCATGTTCGGATGCGTCCACTACGCCTTTTCTTTTCAAACGCTCCCGGTATACGGACATTGCATTGGACGGCATGGACAGACGCTGGCGGATTTCCGCAATTCGAATCGACCCGTCCGCCGGGATCTGCGCCAATATTTCTTTTTCTTTGGATGACAATTCCGACCATATTTTTTCATAAACGTACTCTTCGAGCAGTTCATCATACTCCGCCAGCAAATCCTCCAGCCTTCCGCTTCCTTTTTCATCAACATTTTTCTTCCAATAGAGGTAGCCTAATACCTGATAGGCATACGGATATCCCTTAGTCAGCCTTGCCATTGCCGCCGCCTTTTCTTCTTCCACCGGCAAAACCTCCGCGTAACTCCCCGCAATCGAGCCGAGCGGCAGCGGCTTCAAAATAATCTTCGGCGCACGGTAAAGAAACGTAAGTGTTTTCTCATTCTGAAGGTTGTATATATTGTCATACAAGCCGGTCATCAATAAAAAAACCGGCAGTTTTTCCCTCAAAAACAGTTGATATGCGCTTATAAACACTTTTACGTAGTCGTTATTTACAACCTCATCTATCGTGATAAGTACCCGTTTCCCCTTTTTCGCAAGTTCCGTGAGCATCTGCTCAAGCGCCGTTTCTATATCAAATATCTGTTGTCCCCCTTCGATTGACACCCCCAGCCCAAGTACCGATAAATCTAATTTTGCCGACACGATGATCTTATTGATCTCTTTTTTACTGTATATTTTTGCCGCGACCGACCGTAAAATATCCGTGTCCGGCGTCACATTCACTACGATCCACTCCCGCCTGCTCTTAAATTTTTCAGCAATTACAGACAGCATGACCGTCTTACCGGCGCCTCGTGTACCGGATATCAGATACATATAATTCGTCGGCGCTGCGGCGCCGAATGTGTCCAAAATCTCCTGCATTTCCACATTTCGTGATAAATACCGGGGCGGCTCCATGCCAAAAGACAGGGCAAACGGATTCTCAGCCATTTTGATCTCCTGTTATAGTTTGTTATAGTTTGTTATAATTTGTTATAGTTTATTGTTCTTGTTATAATTTGTTATATTTTGTTATAGTTTTGAAATTATTTTATAATTTGTTATAGTTCCTGTCAAGTGATTTGTTTTAGAAATTTCGGCAGTTTTATTTTATATTTTTCGGCTGTTTTGCATTTTTCGGATATTTTACTTTTGGTTTTTCGGCTGTTTCGTTTTGATTTTTTCGGATGCTGTCATATTCTTGCGGCATCCCTGCCTTTTTCGCGCCGCTTAATCCCCCATCAAAAGTTCCACCATGAACGCAAGCCTTGCAGCGACGGCGTCGTTGAAACGGCGGATGTCCAAGCCTGTTAATTTGTACAATTTATCAATGCGGTAGATCAAGGTGTTGCGGTGGATATAGAGCCGACGCGCCGTTTCGGTGACGGACAGGTCCGCGTCGAAAAAAGTGCGGATCGTCATCTGCATCTCCTGATCGAGCCCCGCGAAGCGGAACGACCCCAATGTGTCCGTCAAAAACTCCTCTTTTTCCTCCTGCGTCAGACGGTACAGCATCTTGCCGGTTCCCAGTTCATTATAGACGTAAACCGTCTCCCCCGGGTTGATGCGTGTTCCAATTATCACAGCCAATTCCGCTTGCGCATTGATTTTCCTAAGTTCTTGCATTTTATTGATTGACGTATCAACCGAAATGACCGCTCCGATCATGGCATCCGCCGCAAGCGTGTCCGCCAGTTCCACCGCCCTTTCTTTCAAATCCTCCGCCGTTCGGATGTCCGCTGCCGACGCTATCACGATCAACTCTTTTTCACTTTTTTTCAGCAGATGCGACGGTTCCCCCGCCAGCCCGAAAATGATGCGGCGCACGTCTTCATTCGTCGGGGCGGCAAGCCGGATGCGGTAAATCGTCGCACGAATTCCGGCGTACTCCCTCTCCAACGCCTCCTCGGTGCGGGCGGCTTCCTCCGGCGGCTGCTTCCCCTCCAGATATTGCAGGATTTTTGCGTCTTCCGGTTCCGGGCGGCTTCCCGCGGCTTCCCCCTCATCCCCTGCCATCTTCGTTAAGGCTTTGACTGCCGCTTCCTCGTCAACGCCGTCCGGTATCGCTATCGGTATGCCGTATTTTTCCTCTATTTGCGCCAGCAGACGCTCTTTTTCCGTCATATCTTCCTCCGTGCCACATTCCCTTTATGCGAGGGGCTCCTGCCGGTTCCGCCCGCTGTCAAATGCCTTCGCCTATTTTTCCCGCTACACAAAACGGCGCACCACACATACCGTGCAGTGCGCGTAATGATTCCTGTTGAATTGCGTATGGCGCCGATCCTACGTTACGCCATACGACAGATTCCTATGGTTTTAGTTCGTAATCGTAACTTCCGTATCCTTGTCGAAGAAATGCGACTTCTCCATGTCGAACGCGAACGTAACATTGTCCCCTGTGCGGGCGGTGGTCCGCGGGTTCACGCGTGCGGTCAACTGTACCCCGGCATAATCGAAATACAGGAACACTTCCGCTCCTAAAAGTTCATATACGCGGATGGTGGACTCGAATACCGTGTTCTTATGCGCGTCGATAAACATTTCCTCGTCGTGGATGTCCTCCGGACGGATTCCCATGGTAACCGTCTTGCCGACATATCCGCCCTCTTCCAACTTCGTCGCCTTGGACGCCGGTACGACGATATCCGCGTCGCCGATCTTCGCGATCAGGTCGCTTCCCGACTTCTCGATCTTCGCCTCTAAGAAGTTCATCTGCGGCGATCCGATGAATCCGGCAACGAACTGGTTCCCCGGCTGCTGATACAGATGCTGCGGCGTATCGATCTGCTGTACGATGCCGTCCTTCATAACGACGATTCTCGTGCCGAGCGTCATAGCCTCGGTCTGGTCGTGCGTAACATAGATGATCGTCGCGCCTAAGCGGTCATGGATCTTCGAAATCTCGATACGCATCTGCACGCGCAGTTTCGCGTCGAGGTTCGACAGCGGCTCGTCCATCAGGAATACTTTCGGGTTGCGGACAATGGCGCGGCCCATGGCAACACGCTGGCGCTGTCCGCCGGATAACGCCTTCGGCTTGCGGTCTAAGAGTTGATCCAAACCTAAGATCTGCGCTGCCTCTTTTACTTTCTGATCGATCTCTTCCTTCGGGCGCTTGCGCAATTTCAACCCGAACGCCATATTATCATAAACCGTCATATGCGGATATAATGCGTAATTCTGGAAAACCATCGCGATATCGCGGTCCTTCGGCTCCACGTCGTTCATCAACTTGCCGTCGATCTTCAACTCGCCCTTGGAAATATCCTCCAAGCCCGCAACCATGCGCAGCGTCGTCGATTTGCCGCAGCCGGACGGTCCGACGAAGATGATAAACTCCTTGTCCTCGATCTCTAAGTTGAAGTCCTTAACCGCTTCGTAGCCGTTCGGATAGATCTTGTAGATTCCTTTTAATGATATGCTTGCCATTTCCCTTGTCCCTCCGTGAATTTTTGAAAAAATACTTGTAGTCCATATTATAGGAAAAAACTGCACAAATATCAATGGAAGATGTGACAAAAAATGTGGCGGATTTTACAAAATATACGGATTGCTGCGCTTATATGCAAGCATAACGCAAAAAATCGCTTTTATCCGCCGGAATCATAAGTCCTCGATATTCCCCCGATAGCGGACGATCGGGTCGACGGTTTCGATCCCGTCCTCCGTCGCGTATGCGGACGTCTTCTCGTTTTCCGCTTTTCCGACCAAAATGCTCCCCGCCGTCTTCTGCTTCAGGCGGTAGCGCACATTGTCCGCCGCATGCAAAAAATCCCAGAGTTTCGTCTCTTCCTCCGGCACGCCCCAGTAGATGCCCTGGCTTACCGTGATATACTTCGCCTTGCCCCCGGCGTAGCGGTGCTCAACCCGTTTTTCGGCAATTGAATCGCGCAAAATGCGCGCGATCCCGAATACTTCCTTATCGGTATAGCCCTCGTAAATCAGCACAAACTCCGCGCCGCCGTAGCGCGCGGCAAACACGGCTCCAAACTCTTTTACCCTCGCCGACACCTCATCCGCAACGAAACGCAGGGCTTTATCGCCCTCCATGCGTCCGTAGTGGTCGTTGTAATCCGTGAAAAAGTCGATATCCATGATCTCGACCGCGATCGGCGTGCCGTTCTTCGCGGCGCGGCTCATCGCCGTATCCCCGTAGACGTTGAGTTTGTAGCGGTTGTAAATGCCGGTCAGGTCGTCTGTCTCGCTCTTTACTAAAAGCGTTCGGTTGGTCTGCTCCATCATACGGTGCTCGCTTTTCAGTTCCTGCACCTCGTGGCGGCGGGCAATATCGCGCTTCATCATCATCCGGTCTTCCCGCGCCATTGCCTCCGACAGTTCGTAAAACTCGACCGCATCGTTTTTCAAAGACTCCTCATCGCCAAATTCCTTATCCGCCCTGAGTTTCAGGGTAAGCAGTTTTTTCTGAAGATAGCGGACCGTGGTTTTCTCCGCAAGTTCCCGTGTTTTCCCAAGAATTTCAGAAAAATGCGTCCGATCCTTTTTTTCCAGGAGAAGTTTCAAATAATCGTAGATTTCGGAAAAAACATCCAGAAGCGGCAGCCCTTCCATGCTGTGTTTAGACGCCGCATCAGCCGCCGTCTTGAATTTTTCGCTGTCTTTTAAGGCGGCATAGACCCGCGCCGCGAAGCATTCCGCCAAAAGCGCCGACGAATCGTCGAGATATTCTTTGCATTCCTGTTCCAGTTTTGTCAGGTAGACGAGCGCCTGCATCGACTCCTCTTTTTTCAGATAGCAGCCGCCGATCCCTCCGTAAACCGCCGCCAGCCACACGGCGCGGTCAAACATCTGCAAATGCCCCTCGATATAGTAAAGCGTCCGCGTGTAATGGGTCAGCGCCCGGTCAAAATCATCCAGCGTCTGATACATGGTCGCCAGCCTAAAATGCACCTGCCATTCCGCATCCGGCAGATTATGCTCCTTACAGACCTCGAGCGCACGTTCGAAGTAGTCCAGCCCGTCCGGCGTGTTCCCGCGTCCGGCAGACATGGTTCCGAGCAGAAGATTCGCCCTCACATAATCGGCGTATTCGTTCGCCGCAAGCAGCGGCTCGCAGGCGGAAAGCATTTCAAAGAAAAAAGACGCGACCTCGTTCGTCCCATAATATACGCAGCCTTTGCTGTAATGCGCAAAGCCGATCAGCGCATTCTCCCGCTGGTCTTTTCCGTATTTTAATATTTCGTCGCAATATGCCAGCACCGCCGAGTCCCCGGCAGTCCGGTGATCCTTGATGTAGTTGATCTTGTCGCGAACGTCGCTGCGGTATACATTTGCATCCATCTATGGCTCCTGTGTGTAAAAAAATTTGTTGCAGTTCACGATGCAGCCGCTTACTGTCCTACGTTCCAGTTCGGTCGGCGCAGAGCAATCGTCCATCGGCTGTTCCTGGCGTCTGAACAATTTCTATTCTATGACTCTACGCTTTGCGAGCGCATTTGTCAATCGGGCGAAGTCGGCGAGCGACAATTTTTCCCCGCGGATATTCGTCTCCCAGCCGCATTCGCTTATTATCCCGGCGTATTCTTCTTTGGAAAAGGGAAGATGCGCGCCGTTATGCAGACCATTGACCAACGTCTTGCGCCTCTGGTTGAACGCCGCCCGGATCAGTTGAAAAAGAAGCCCCTCGTCGCTTACCTCCACCGGCGGCTTTTCATGCCGCGTCATCCGAACGACGGCGCTTTCCACCTTCGGCGGAGGGAAAAAACATCCCGCCGGAACACGCCGCACGATCTCCGGCGACGTATAGTACTGCACTGCCAGCGTAAGCGCTCCGTATTCTTTGCCGCCCGGCGCACAGGTCATCCGCTCGGCGACCTCGCGCTGCACCATGACGGTGATGGATTGATAGGGGATCGGCGCAGTTGCCGCATGTCCGTCGGCTTCTTTGCTTGTCTCATCCGACTGCGGCGCATATCCCCCCTCTTCCAGCAGACGCATGATGATCGGCGTCGTGATATAATAAGGAAGATTTGCGACGAATTTTACCGGGGGGATGCCGACGGCAGGGCTTGCGCCTGGTGCCGCGCTCTCCGAAAGGAAGCCGCCGATAATCTCCCGCAGATCCACCTTCATTACGTCCGCGTTGATGATCTCGATGTTGTCGTAGTCTGCGAGGGTTTCGCGGAGTATGGGAATCAGATGCGGATCGATCTCAATGGCGAAGACTTTCTTCGCCCGCCGCGCCAGCCGCGCAGTCAGGCTCCCCATCCCCGGCCCGATTTCGACCACATAATCCTGCTCCGACACTTCCGCCGCCGCCGCGATCTCGTCCAGCAAGTCCACATCCAAAAGGAAATTCTGCCCGTATTTTTTTTGAAACCGGAAGCCGTGGCGGTCTAAAACGTGCTTCGCCGCGGCGCGATCTGTGATTTTTGATGCCAAATTTTTATTTCTTTTCTTTCAAAGCCTCAAGTTTTTCTTTGATATCTTTAGTTGACAGATCCCTGTTTTCTCCCTCAATATAGCGCAGGGATGCTACGATGGTTTCTCCATCCATACCTGTTGATTCAAGTACATCTACAAGACGCAGTAATTCCGGTCCGGTCATTTTTCCGCTCCTTTCAAAAAATATATGGTTTTCGTATATCCAAAGCCGTTATCGCTCCAAAAACAACCTCCGCGCATTCGCGTGTGTCACTTCGATCACCTCGTCTTCGGTGATCTCGCGGAGTTTGGCGATTTTCTGAACGACATAGGGTAAAAGCATGGAATCGTTGCGCTTCCCGCGGAACGGCTCCGGCGCAAGATACGGGCAGTCCGTCTCAAGCAGAATGCGCTCCAAAGGAATCGTTTTGACAATTTCCGTCAACTTCTTCGCATTCTTAAATGTCACGACGCCGCCGATCCCGATATAATATCCCAATTTGGTATATTCTTCCGCAATCTCCCGTGAATAGGAAAAACAATGGATAACCCCGCGCACGCCTAAGCTTGCTGCCCGGCGCATTTCCCTTAACGTATCTTCGCAGGCTTCACGAGAATGGATGATGACCGGAAGAGCGCATTCCGCCGCCAAATCAATTTGACGGGCGAACCAATACCGCTGGTGCGAACGCACCGCCTCGTCTTTTTCCCAGTAATAATCCAGCCCGATCTCACCGACGGCGACCGTCTTTTTATCATCCGCCGCCGACCGCAGCCAGCGAAGGACTTCATTTTCATTAGCAGAAGACTCCGGCAGCTCCGCCGGTTCGATCTCCGAAGATGTCGTAGACTGTTCCGCCGTTACGCCCCCCGGGGATGTCCCCGGCTGCTCTATCGCTCCCACATCCACGCTCTCCCCGAAATCCCCGATCTCGCTCGGATGGATGCCGACCGCGGCATAGACATATGGATACTTGTGCGCCAGTTCCAGACTCTTTTTCGCGCCGTCAAAAGTGGAGCCGACGTTAATCAGCGGTTCGATTCCATGTGCGGGCATATTGGAAAGCAGTTCGTCCCTGTCTTCGTCGAACTGCTCGTCATCATAATGTGTGTGGGTTTCAAAAATCGTGTGCAAACTATCCCCCTGCCGACCGGACGGCTTTCATTCCGAGGTCACAATGACATAGAAATTTTACGGAACTGTTCTTGCGCCTGACAGTTAAATTATACTCTATTGCATCTATTCGGGCAAGGTAAACGAGCAATGACGTTTTCATAGGCGTTTGTCAATCGCTTTGCATAAAATCGGAACATTTATTTTGAAAAATCTGCATAAAATCGGAACTCTTGTTTTGAAAAAATTGCATAAAATCGGAACAATTCAGAAATGGAACAGTAGTCAAGAAAAGTCTATGAAACAAAAGAAACCCCGAAGCTGCATATCAAAGCCCTATCCGTCAAATTCCTGTAAATGACTTATTGGCGTTCCTCATATCCGGGTGAGATAATAATATCCAACATTTCTTTCGGCGTTACAACGTATGGCTCTTGCGGGAAATGCCGGATATTGCCCGTCACAAGAAACGCATCCTCATCTTTCCTCTTTTCCATGACAATCGCATAAAATATAATATCTTTGGGATCGGGAAGATCAAAATCCAAATTTTCAGGATCAATATACTCGCCCTCTTCTTCAAGAGCCTGTATAACATCATCAACGATTTCTTTGGTAAAATGAAACTTATCCCGCAGCAAAACCTCTCGATACTCCGCAACAATTTTTTCGTTAAGAACAGGAACGATCACTCCGCTGAACGCAAATTCAATGATTTTCCCGGGAACAGATGCCCGTTTCAGCATGGCAGACACCAAAACATTTGTATCAATAACGGCATACCGCCTCATTCTGCTGCCTTCTCTCTGTATGCTGCAATTTCCGCATTTATTTCGTCGAGCGTCATATCTGCAATACCGTTTTTACTCGCTATTTTTTCGGCTTTTTTCATCGCCTCTAATCCCCGGTTTTTCGGGATATCTTTAACATTCATGGAAAAAGGTATGCCGTTCTCCTGATTCAAACGCGCAATGCACATCCTCAAATAAGATTGCAGATCAAATCCCAGCCGGTCACATATACTGGCTGCCTTCGCTTTTGCCGTATCTTCTGTTCTGAATTGCACTAATACGCTTGACATAACAGACTCACCCTTTCTTCCTTTTCATTATATACCGGTCTGTAATCATTTGCAATCATATGATTGCATTAAATCTCCGCCCTGCTTGGCATATCATTCTCCGGCATCATCAGTACAATATCGTCCCCACTTTCTCCGGTGAGTGCGGCTTCGACGCCGGGCTCTTCTGCGGGGTGAGTGCTATCGCCGATATCACTCTCATTGGGAATGGGGGTATCGCTGGCATCCCGCTCATCGATGACGGGAAAGGCGTTGCCAGTTATGTCTTCTCCCTTAATGGTAAATGTGGTTTCGGTTCCGCTTTCGTCGGGGAAAATCAATGACGCGGATGGTCGTCGCCGTCAAATCGCCGTTTTTTGAAAACAGCAGCACCTCAACGATACCCGCCACAATCAACACGCCGATAAGAGCCGCTATGATCGATTTTTTAAGTGTCTTTTGCGGTATAGTTCCCTGCTCCGTCATCTTGTTAATCCCCCATCATTTCCAAAACGTCAGCAAATCTCCGCCCCGCTTGGCATGTCCTTCTCCGGCATCATCAGCGCGAGATTGCCGTCCGCGTCCTCCGCGCACAAAAGCATCCCTTCGGAAAGGACGCCCGCAAGTTTCGCCGGCTTTAAGTTCACTAAGACCATCACCTTTTTGCCGACCATTTCCTCCGGAGCGTACCATTTCTTGATGCCGCTTACGATCTGCTTCGTCTGATTGCCGATCTTCACCTTTGAGCAGAGCAGTTTCTTTGATTTTTCTACTGCTTCACAGGCAATGATCTCACCGACGGCAAACTGCATTTTCCCAAACTCGTCAAACGTAATCTCCGGCTTTTCTTCCAATGCAATCTCCGCCGTATCACCGGACGGGGACGCACCGTTCGAACCGTCGCCCGAAGAAGCGCCGGAACCGCCATTCGCGCCGCCCTTTGCCGCATTCTGTTTTTCCTCCAGCGCGGCGACTTTTTCCATGACCTCATTCAAATCAAGCCTTGCAAACAAAATCTCCGGCTTGTCCGTCACGCTCGTTCCGCTTACATAGTGCCCGAAGGAATCCAATTCGTCATAAGCGATTTCTTTTGCGGACAACTGGGCGAAAATCTTTTCCGCCGTTTTCGGCATAAAACTTTTCAAAAGCGTCGCGCCGATCGTGATGCTCTCCACAAGGTTGTAGAGGACGGTCGCCAGACGGTCTTTTTTCGCGTCGTCTTTTGCCAGCACCCACGGCTCCGTCTCGTCGATATATTTGTTGCACCGTTTGAACAGGTTGAAAATCTCCGTCAGCGAATCCGCCACGCGCAGACCTGCCATTTTTTCCTCGACTTTCGCTTTCGTACCGGAAACCACGGCTTTCAAATCGTCGTCCACCGCATCCGAAACGCCCTTGTCCGCCACTTCTCCGCCAAAATACTTGTTGCTCATGGAAATCGTGCGGTTCACCAAATTGCCGAGCGTATTTGCCAGATCCGAGTTGATGCGTTCGACAAGAAGTTCCCACGAAATCACGCCGTCATTTTCAAACGGCATTTCATGCAGCACGAAATAGCGCACCGCATCCACCCCGAACATGTCCACCAGATCATCCGCATAGATGACGTTGCCTTTCGACTTCGACATCTTGCCGTCGCTCTGGATCAGCCACGGATGCCCGAACACCTGCTTCGGCAGCGGCTCTCCCAACGCCATTAAGAAAATCGGCCAGTAAATCGTATGGAAACGGATGATGTCCTTGCCTATCAAATGCAGATCGGCGGGCCACAATTTTTTATACTGCTCGCTCGAATGCCCGTCGGCGTCATAGCCGATTCCCGTGATATAGTTCACCAGCGCATCCAGCCAGACATATACCACGTGCTTCGGGTCGAAGTCCACCGGAATCCCCCATGTAAACGACGTCCGCGACACGCATAAATCGGTAAGACCCGGCAGAAGGAAGTTATTCATCATCTCGTTTTTCCGGGAAACGGGCTGGATAAATTCGGGATGCGAGTTGATATGCTCGATCAGCGCGTCGGCATATTTGCTCATTTTGAAAAAATACGCCTCTTCCGACGCTTTCTGCACCGGGCGTCCGCAGTCGGGGCACTTGCCGTCAACCAACTGCGACTGGGTCCAGAACGACTCGTCCGGCACGCAGTACCAGCCCTCGTAAGAGCCTTTGTAGATGTCGCCCTGATCATATAATTTCTTGAAAATCTTCTGCACCTGCCGCTCATGGTCGGCATCCGTCGTCCGAATGAATTTGTCATAACTCGCATCCATCAGATCCCAGATCCGGCGCACCTCGCCCGCCGTCGCGTCAACGAACTCCTTCGGGGTAACGCCCGCGTCTTTTGCTTTTTGTTCAATCTTGATCCCGTGTTCGTCCGTCCCGGTCTGGAAAAAAACGTCGTACCCCTCCTGACGGCGGAACCGCGCAATCGCATCCGCCAGCACGATTTCATAGGTGTTGCCGATATGCGGCTTTCCCGAAGTATAGGTGATCGCCGTAGTAATATAGTAGTTTCCCTTATTCATCAGTCTTCTGTCTCCTCATCCCAAAAATCCGCCGGTTCGCCCTTCCGGCGCACAACCTCGCTCCTGTGCAGTTCCAAAGCTTGATATGGCGAAAAAGAATCGGTTCGACGGCTCGTCAACTTGTAATGATTATTCCTCACCCTCAACATCCACACCTTTTAACTGCTCACCGCATTTGCTGCAATAATCAGCGTCCTTTGGCACGTAATTGCCGCACTTCGGGCATTTTTCCGCGCCTTTTCGCTCCATGAGTTCCTCGCGCATTTCCTTCAATTCCGCAAGAAGCCCGTCCACTTCCGCAAAATCCGCATCTTCGTCGTCCTTGTGCTCTTCGTAATACTTTTTTCCGATCTCCTGATACAGTTCGTTCAGATACCCCTCGCGGGTGCGGATCTCGTATTGCAGTTTCGCGTATCCGCCGACATCTTTCGCCCGGTCCGAAACTTCCTTGCCAATGGCAATGGCGGTATCGCTGATTTTGTCAAAAATATCCATGGTAATGCCTCCTGTGAAAAAAACTATTATGTTATGCTCCCGTGCAATGGGCGATCCGTCGCGGCAATTTCGAAAAAACGGAGCCGCTGCCGTCGCTTTTGCTGTCAAAGCACGGGATCTACTGCCCCATGAAGGAAAGGATCGCGCTGATAATCTCCGGGTTTTTGTAGGATCTGCCCGTCCCGTATATGACGGCGTAGGAAAAATTATCCGCCGCACACTCCTCCGCTGCGATCACGTAGTCTGTATTGCTGCCGACGACGGCGTAAAAATCGGGAACCTCGCTCGCCATGATCAAACGCCCCGGGTCGTTGAGGGGCACCAACGCCGCCTGCGCGGACTGCACCATATTTCCGCCGGACGTAAACGGCGGCAGATACGAAACGATCGTCGCCTCCGTCTTGACCCCGTCAATCGTAAACGTACCGTGGCAGTCATACGCTTCCACATCCGGGTTGGACAATAACTGCGCCCTTACATCGTCCGAAAAAGCGGGTTCTTTTGCGTCCACCGTAAATCCGATGGTCCGATAAAGCGACCGGCGGAAAGCCGGATCATTGCGCGTCAACACATGGGAGATCTCATGCGCAACCATAACGGAAAGATAGTTTAGCGCACTCGCCCTGTCATACCGCCGCAGTTCGGAAAACTCCTCTTCCGTCAGGTAAATCTCATTCTTATGCGTATATGCGCCCGCGCCCGGCT
>CAJOQZ010000083.1 GCA_905236585.1 uncultured Lachnospiraceae bacterium | reverse complement strand
TAGCGGTTCCGTCCGATGGCATAGTCGGTTGCGATCCCGATATCTTCGCCCGAAGCAAACGGCAGTTCCGCCATTTCTCCGTCAATATATTTTTCGATGTTCTCCTCGACCTTTGCCGCCATTTTATGACCGTTCGCATCCATGATCTTGATGCCGTTGTCATAGAACGGGTTATGGCTTGCGGAGATCATAACGCCGCAGTCGAAATCTTCCGTCCGCGCCACATAGGCAACGCTCGGCGTCGTCGTGACGTGCAATAGATATGCATTCGATCCCGACGCAATGATCCCGGATACAAGCGCATATTCAAACATATAACTTGACCGGCGCGTGTCCTTTCCGATTACAATGCTTCCTTTGTGATCCTGATTGTAATACCAGCCGAGATATCGACCGATCTTATAGGCATGATCGGCGGTAAGCGCTTTGCCCGCTTCGCCGCGGAAGCCGTCTGTTCCAAAATATTTCATGAGAATGGCTCCTTCTTCTTAAAATAACTTTTGTATTATAGCACATTCCCATGAAACAAGTAAACTGAAAAAATAAGGAAAATAAGGAAATCCTTTTCTATCGGATTCTGTTCCCTATGGATTTTGTTCAAGTGCCGAGTTTCACTAATCTCACACTTCGCCTCCGAAGCAAATTCTCGTTGGTCTCCGCTCCGCTTCGGTCGGTGCAAAACCGGCATCCCCCGGATGCCGTGCACCGGGTAGTCTCGACCTAAGAAGCATGAACGAAATCATAGATTTCTATGCTTCTAAGTCTGCGAAGTTTGCCCTGCGGGTATTCCTGCTCACTCGAATTGGTCGACTCGTGTTCGCTAAGTGATTCGGCAATTCACAAAACCCATATGGAACAAAAATACCGGATTAGCGTATAAAGAAGATTTTCAGAATCGTTACAGACAGACTACTCTGTCATACAGATCATCCGGCATTTCGTCAAGATGTGTTGCGAGAATTATGGTCTTTCCGCTTTTTTTCAGAGAATACAGAAGATCGACTACCTGCGCCGCCGTTTTGCGATCCAGCCCGGCAAACGGCTCATCTAAGATAACGACATCCGGGGACAACGATAAGACCGCCGCAAACGCGACCTTCTTTTTTTGTCCGCCGCTCAAATGATACGGTGCTTTATCGGACAGATCCATGATATCAAAAAGCGCCAGACAATCTTCGGTGCGCTGCTTCACGTCCGCCTCCGGCAGTCCCATCTGCCTCGGTCCGAACGCGACTTCATCATACACTTTCCCGTTAAAAAGCATGATGTCCGCATTCTGGAACAGATAGCCAATCCGCTTATGAAACCCTTTGGCGTTACGATTGTCTTTCAAATATGCCGCCGTAATCTCTTCCCCGTCAAACATAAATCTGCCTTTTTGCGGAAAGGAAAGCCCGTTTAACAGGCGGAACAATGTGGATTTTCCGGTGCCGTTGTCTCCGCGGACGATCACACATTCGCCTTTTTTTGCAAAGAAAGAAAAGCCGCAAAATACGGCTGGCTCATCCGGTGCATATGCAAATGTCACATCCGATAATTCTATGTAATGCATCTGTTAATAATCATCCGTAAATCCGCGGCAGCGCATTGCCTCATACATCTGTTGATTCATTTCGGCGGAACGCAAAAACGTTACGCCCATGACTCCGCCGACCGTATTGTATTTTCCGTCGTTCTTTCCGACCGAACGAAGTAAAAGCGCCGTAAGGAGTCCGTCGATCAATTCGCCTAAAAGCACGATATATTTTAAGGTGATATCCAGCGTAAATACAAATACCGCGGGAATATGCAGTTTGCGAAGCGCCGACGTGATGTGATTCCACTGGGTTGTATGGTTAAATATGTTCACCATTTCAACGCCAAAAAACACTTTTATCACAATGACAAGGCAGCGGATAAGTCCGGCAGGAGAAAAAATGATCGCAGGAAGAAGCAAAACAAACGCAACAACCGCCGCAAAAAGCGCTGTTTTTAAGATAAGCCAGATATCCCGTGCCGACCATGTACACAGATACGCATGGATGAATGCCGCAAATATAAGCAGCGGCAACGGTTCATGGGATAAGGAAAGGATGATCAGCAAACCGATAAGCGCAACGAACTTTACCGTTGCCGGAAGGGCGAATCGTTTTTCGTGTCCGTGCTGGACTTGGATTCTTGTCATGATTTCGGCAATAGTTTGTAGGGTTTTTACTATAAACGCGCCGCCGTCCTTCGGCGGCACGTAAATGTCATCTTCTATCATCCAGTCCGGTAATTCATTCATTGATGCTCCTTAGGTCATTCCATGTATTACTTTTCCTGCCTTTGGAACAAACCATCTTTTGAATTCGACGGCAAACATGCCTTTACCTTACACAAAAGATGGTTTGTTCTCAAAGGAAAAGATAATTTCCGCAGGGTTATTCCCTCTTCGCCTGAAGCGGCAGGGAAAACAGTTTGAACGCAATGATTAAAAGGGCGACGCCGATTATCGCAGACAGGATATAAGCAACGACTTCTCCCATTCCGTCAAGTGAATAATCCGGCATCGGTACGGACAACTCCCATCCGTCCGCCAATCCCTGCGGCGTATATCCTAACGCCTCGCCGTTCGTTTCAATCTCCGCGATCTCATCCGCGCCCCATTCGCCCCACGCCGTTCCCGTGGCAAGCAGTCCGAGGGGCGTCGCGGCGATCAATACCGCTACAAGCGCAAAAATCGGGAAATGGGAGGATGCTTTTTCCTTTTGCCCCGTCGCTTCCCCATATATCAAATCCGGCGCAACATTTTTTACAAAAGCCAATACACAAACGGTAAATACCGCCTCTACAATCCCGGCAACCACAAGATGCGGTATCATCATTGCCGGAATCGAAACCGACGGCGGATACGGACAATACAACGCCTGTCCGCTCGCGTCCTTAAACAACAGCGGCTGTATGCCAAATTCTATTGCCGCAAAAAATGCCGCCGCGTTCATTCCGATATACGAGCCGATTGCCGCTGCAACTAACCCCGCACGATCCAAGTGTCCGCCGAATCTGTTTTTTAAGGAACGGTATACGGCATATCCGACATAAGGCAGGACAAATGCCATGTTAAAACAGTTCGCTCCGAAGGCAAGGATTCCGCCGTCTCCGAAAATAACCGCCTGTATCAAAAGAGCGATGGACACGGCGATGCAGGCGGCATTTGGTCCGAACAGAATCGCAATCAGCGTACCGCCGACAGCGTGCCCGGTCGTTCCTCCGACAAGCGGCACATTAAACATCATTGCCAGAAAGGAAAACGCCGCGCCTACGCCGAGCATCGGCATCTTTTCCGGGGTTAGTTCCGTTTTGATCTTTTTAATTGCATGTCCCCATACCGGCACCATTGCCGTCATCATGACGGCGCATGTCGCTGGGGATAGATAATTTTCCGGTATATGCATGTGTTTTCTCCTTAATTCAGTTAAAATACAAAAAGCACGCCCTCTTCCTTCGTGGAAAAAGCGTACTTTCGATAGTACTGATGATATCCGCTTCGTGCGGATGAGAAAATAGTAGCAGATGCAGTACTGATATGTCAAGGATTACTTATATTTCATTACGGAAATCAACTTTGATGATAAGAACAAACAATCTCCGTGTGAGGTTAAGGCATTCTTGCCGTCGAACACGGAGATTTGTTTGTTCCCCAGGCAAGAAATACCGTTCCCCCAAAAATTATCTCTCACGGGCGGGATAACGCCCTTTGTGAGATAATTCTTTGGGGTCACTGGGTA
>CAJOQZ010000082.1 GCA_905236585.1 uncultured Lachnospiraceae bacterium | reverse complement strand
GCGCCTTTATAGGAACTGATATCGCCCTCTAAAACCTTCGCCGCCGTTCCGATATCGAGCAGGGAGATCAAAAGCCCCGTATCCGCCAAATACGCCTTGTATTCGGAATTGATCTTCTGCGCGGCAAGCGGCACGGAAATTTCCCGGATATTGTATGCGCGGTAAACCAGCCCCACATCTTCAAGATAGGTCAGACCATCCGCTTTTTCCGTTGAATGCCCCTTTGCCTTTACCAGACTGTATTGGAATTTTTTGTATTCTTTTGCCAGTTGGGACGGCAGGGACATAAGGCACGCCTCCGCCCGGAGTTTCAGCACCTCATTGACTTTCTGTGCGCCATTTTTATCTACATATCTGCCAAAGTCGTCCCGGATCGATTCTAAAATCTGCGTCTGGACGCTTCTGACGCGGTTCACATCATGAGTGGTAAAAAAAATATTCACCGCCTCCGGCATTCCCCCGACGATCAGGTATTGCAGATAATAGGACTTGATGCTTTCATGAACCGCCGTCGGTATCGGCTTCTTTTTTTCTATGGAATCTTCGATCAGATCCATTACGCCATCGCCGACGCCGAGGTTTTTCAAAAACTCGGGAAACGTCAGCGGATACATTGTCATTTGCTCCTCATAGCCCACCGGAATCCCCCGGCGGTATATCTGCCGAAATCCTTTGACGCCGAGAAAACTTCCGGTCGCTATCACATCATATCTGCCGTCTATATCCCAATATTTCAGTGAACTTCTCGCATCCGGGCAGTCCTGAATCTCATCTAAGATCAGGAGCGTCCTGCCCGGTTCAAAATACGCATCCGGCTTGACTGCCGATATTGCCATCACCATCTGATCGACTGTAAAATCGCCCTCAAAGGCGGCATGCACGCGGGTATTCGCCCGTAAGTCAAGATAAACGGCATACGCGTAGTTCTCCTTCGCAAATTCCCTGACAATGTAAGTCTTGCCGATCTGCCGCAGCCCCCGTATAACCAGCGGATGGTGTCCTTTTTTCTCTTTCCATTTTACCAGATCATCTGTGATACTTCGATATAGCATAAAACCTTTCCTTTGATGTTATAATTTCATCAATTATAACATGTTTTTGTCATTTTTCAAAGGATTTTTGGCATAATTTTTGTCATTTTTCAAAGGATTTTCGTCACCTCTTTTGTCATTTTTCAAAGGATTTCCGGTATGATTTTTGTCATTTTTCAAAGGATACGTCTTTCATCACGCCAATTATTTTACAAATGCAGGAAGTAAAGCGTTTGCTATTCCTTGAGTTTCGCGAACATCGGGTCCGCAAAATGCTTGCGGAAAAAGGTGATAAACGGTCCGGTAAAAAGCACCATGCATACCGTGCCCGCACCGATCACCGCCCATGGATTCCCGCGAATGACCCCGGCGATAAAGGACAGCACCAGAAAACTGCCGTCCTGAATGATTCTCCAAATTTGGAACGGAAACCGGGGAAACCGTTCTTCCAACGCGTAGGAAAAGCCGTCATAAGGCGACATCCAGTTCGCCGCCAGCAAAAGCAGCACTCGAAGCAGATAATTTTTTGTAAAAAAACGGTTCATACGGATTCTCCTTATTTTAACTGATTGCAAAATATCTTAGCATAATTCAGCCGTAATCTCAATGGCATCCGACACATAACCATATCAACAAAAAATCGCTTATATCTGGACTTTTATTCTCATTTCTTTCAAAAAAGTCCAATTATCTCAAAAATGCTTATATTTGGACTTTGTGGAATAATCCGTGATTCAAAACGTCATCACGAAACCTTTCGAAAAGCACATCTCTCACGGGCGGGGTCAACGCCCTTTGAAAGATATGCTTTCCGAAAGGTATGCCATGTGCAAGGCAAAAAATCCCCCGTCCGAAGTGAGGACGGGGGAAATCTGCTGCTCCTGTAATCTATATTGTTAGGAACGGTTATCGCTCCTCAACAGGTATGATTCACGCCTTTTTCAATTTGCCGCTCTTTAATAATTTCAGCAGATTGACATTCTGCGCCAGCGTTCCGGTGTAGCCGGTGATGCCGTTCGCCTCCGCGATCTTCGCGCGGTTGCTCTTGGACGTGTCGGTTTCGCCGCATGCCTTAAGCGCCGTGATGATGCTGCCGCTCGTTCCGTTGTAAACCGGATAGTACTCCACGGCTGCCTGTGCTGCCGCTTCACCCGTCGCAACGGTCGGCTGTGTTGTTGTCACCGTTGCCGCAGACGTACCTGCCGCCGCACCGATTTCGTCGCTGCCGATTCCATGATTGTAGGTATTGACAAGAGTCTGTGCGCTCGCTACGTTCGTCGCAATGATCGCTACCGGTGAAGTGCTGTTGAAATGCGCCGTCACTTTGCCGCCGTCAGAGATTTTCACATACTGCGCCGTCGCGCCGTCCTCGTCGGACGCATTGCCTGTATAATGAAGAACGATCGCATAGCTGCCGAACGACTCTCCTGCCTCGTCCTCTAACTTGAACGTGACGTCGCCCGCCTCGTTCGTCTTCAAGTCAAAGTAGTAGATGCCGACGATATTCGCTGCATTCGCTTTTCCCGGCGTCGAACCCGGGCTTGCCAGTTCCTTCGCCGTGTATTTGACAAATTCTTTGATCGCCGGAGTCAGCGCATTGCCTTCCAGATCTTCTTTGTCGTCCTTATATAACGGAGACACTTTTGCCGTTTGGGTGGAAGATGCGCTTGCCAGTTTTAATTTCCCCGCGTTGAAGCCGTCTTCTTTTTCGCTTGATACAATCTTTGTCGCCTCGGTAATCTTGGTGTTGTCATACTTGTTGTCGCCAAGATATGCGCCCGCTAATGCTGTTTTTACATTTGCGGAAAGACTCGATGCAATAGACGAATTTTCTGTCGAGGCAATACCTGAAATGGTGCTTGTGCTGTCGGTAACGGCAAGGGCGATCGGCGAGAAACTCGAAAACGTCGGATGGACATATCCGTTCGAGTCCGCGATGCACTGCTGCTGCGACCATGCTCCGTTTTTATAGTGATATACGAT
>CAJOQZ010000081.1 GCA_905236585.1 uncultured Lachnospiraceae bacterium | reverse complement strand
TTTTATATCTCTCGCTCGACGCTTCGCTTAACCTCGCTATGAGATATAAAAATGGCTCTCAGCATCGGTATTGTTCCTTAAACAGCCTTTTTACCATTCTTTTCCTGGATTTTTCAAGTTTTAATCAATTTTTTATTATACATCAGACGTTTTTCGGGTCAGTTATCTTTCCGGTGATCGCGCTCGCAGCCGCGACTGCAGGGGAGGCGAGGTAGATTTCGGAATCGACATGCCCCATCCGTCCGACGAAGTTACGGTTCGTTGTAGATACGCATCGCTCTCCTGCCGCTAATATTCCCATATAGCCGCCAAGGCACGGTCCGCAGGTCGGGGTAGACACAATTGCTCCCGCCTCAATAAATGTCTTCAGATAGCCTTTTTCCATTGCCTCCAGATAGATCGCCTGTGTCGCCGGAATCACGATCACACGGATTTTGTCTGCGACTTTTTTCCCTGCCATGATCTCCGCCGCTGCGGCAAGGTCGGATATCCGCCCGTTCGTACAGGAGCCGATCACGACCTGATCAATTGTAAGGTCGCCGATCTCATCCACCGTCTTCGTATTCTCCGGCAGATGAGGAAATGCAACCGTTGGACGAAGTTCGGATAAATCAATCGTATATTCGGCGGTATATTCGGCATCAGCGTCCGCCTCGTATATCTTATACTCTTTCGTCGAATGTTCCTTCATATAGGCGATCGCCGCGTCATCCACCGGGAAGATGCCGTTCTTGCCGCCCGCCTCTATCGCCATATTCGCAATCGTAAAACGGTCATCCATAGACAGATGACGAATGCCGTCCCCTACAAATTCCATGGACTGATACAACGCGCCATCCACGCCGATCATGCCGATAATGTGCAGAATCACGTCTTTGCCGCTGACGAATTTTTGCGGCTTGCCTGTAATGTTGAACTTTATCGCCGACGGCACCTTGAACCATGCTTTCCCGGTCGCCATTCCCGCCGCCATGTCGGTTGATCCGACGCCGGTCGAAAACGCGCCAAGCGCCCCGTAAGTACAGGTATGGGAATCCGCGCCGATCACCACATCTCCGGCTACCGTCAATCCTTTTTCCGGCAGAAGCGCATGTTCGATGCCCATCTGTCCGACGTCATAATAATTCGAGATGCAATGCTTACAGGCGAACTCGCGGACTTCCTTGGTATGCTCCGCTGACTTGATGTCCTTATTCGGCACAAAATGATCCATCACCAGCGCAATCTTGTCCTTATGAAACACACCGTCCACATTCATTTTATCCATCTCGTGAATGGCGACCGGCGACGTGATGTCATTGCCGAGCACCAGATCCAAATCCGCCTCAATGAGCTGTCCGGCTTTAACCTCTCCAAGATGCGCATGCTCGGCTAAAATTTTCTGCGTCATTGTCATTCCCATAGTGTTTCCTCCTCGATTCGTCTGCGGCATTATCCGCCGTTTCTTTTATTCTGTCTCGTCGGTATTATCTGTTTTCCTGACGATTACGTCCTGTATTACTTTATCTTTTACATCCATAATGTCAAACGCATATCCGTCCGTCTCAATGGTAAAATGCGCTCCCTCGTCGGGAATATGCCCGAATTTTGCGATCAGAAAACCGTTTAACGTCGTCACTTCCTCATCTTCAAAGGAAAGGGACAGCATCTCGCCAACTTCTTCGAGGGGCGTATGGCCGTTCATCTTGAAAACGCCGTCGTCCGTCCGCTCGATCATGTCCTGTTCGTCGTCATGTTCGTCCTGAATGTTGCCGACAATCTCCTCTAGGATATCCTCTAACGACACAATCCCGCTCGTCTGCCCGTATTCGTCTGTCACGATGGCAAGATGGTTCTTCTGCGTCTGCATCTGTGTAAAAAGCGTGTTGATCGCGTGCGTCTCTGGAACGATCTGCGCCGGACGGATCAGCCCGTCAAGATCGCGCACCCGTTTGTCATAATCGCGGGTTCTCGAACTGTAATGAAACATATCCCGCAGATGGATTACACCGATAATATTGTCGATATCCTCTAAATATACAGGAAAACGGGAAAACGTATGCTCCTCGAAAATCGCGATTGCTTCCCTAAGCGAGATATCGCCGTCAATCGCGACAATATCTTTCCGATGCACCATAATATCTTTTGCGTCTTTGTCCGCGAACTCAAAAATATTACGTATCATGCGGGCTTCGGACGATTTTAACACGCCCTGTTCATGCCCTTCGTTTACCATTTCAATGATCTCTTCCTCGGTCACATCTTCCCCGTGGAACAGACCTAAAATCATTTTCTTAAAACTATTATTGTCACTCATAGTAACTCTTCGTGTCGATCAATTCTCCATTACTGTAATATAACCGGGGAATCCGGTTGCCTAAGTCGCAGGCAAATTCATAATTGAAACGTCCCGACCATTCGCCTAATTCTTCCATTGTAATCGCTTCGCCGCCGTCCCTGCCGAGAAGCGTCACCGTATCTAATACTTCTGCTTCGGGAATTTCCGTAACATCCGCCATAAACTGATCCATGCAGACCCGTCCGACAATCGGCGCACGCTTTCCGTGAATCAGGACAAACCCTTTATTCGAAAGCCCCCTGGCATAGCCGTCAGCGTAGCCGACCGGGATGGTCGCAATCCGCCGTCTGCCCGGAGCACGGTATATCCCACCGTAACTGATGGCATCGCCTTCTTCGACGTATTTGACATGAACGATATGGCTAAAAAGCGACATGGCAGGCTTAAGGTCGAAGTCTTTTCTAACCTCCTCCGACGGCAGCATCCCGTATAAAATGATTCCTGCGCGGACCATATCCATATTCGCATGGGGAAACTCCATGATCGCCGCCGAATTGGAGCAGTGATGCAGCAAGAATGCAATGCCTCTTTTTTCGGATAAATCGATCATTTGCGTGAATTTTGCAATCTGCGCCTCGGTCGGCGCCTTATCCGCCTCATCCGCCTTTGCAAAATGCGTAAAAATCCCTTCGGGAATCAGATGCGGCAGTTTGAAAATCTCGGCAATCTCATCTGCGGCGTCCTCCCCCGGACGAAAACCGATCCGCCCCATGCCGGTGTCGATCTTGATATGACAGTAAACGTCCTTATTTAGCCGATCGGCAACTTCACTATAGGCTTTCGCAGCAGATAAAGAAAATACCGTCGGACGGAATCCAAACCGTACGACATCCTCGTAACTGTCGGAAAAGGTATATCCTAAGATCAGGATCGGCTTTTTGATACCGGCGGCGTGCAGTTCTCTTGCTTCCTCACAGGTGGCTACCGCAAACCCCCAAATCCCGTCCATATCTTCTACCTGCCGGACAATCGGCAGGGAGCCGTGTCCGTACGCGTCCGCCTTAATGACGCAGACAATCTGCGTGCTTTTTTTGATGCTGTTTTTTATTGTTAAGATATTGTGTCGGATCGCGTCTATATCGATCTTCGCGCAAACGCGCATGGTATCCATATTACATCTACACTCCGTTAAATAAAACTTCCCATGTATGTATCCGAATGGCTTACCGCCTGCCATCTCTAACACATCGTTCTTAAAAATATATTCGTTCCGATCACCGTAACACCTGCGGCATAAACCGGATGATGTCCGACGCCGTTAAAGCATATGCACCGATTTCTTTCGCCGCGGCATCTCCCGCCGCTCCATGCAGATATACCGCCAAAGGCGCCACCGTTTCCAAACTAAGCCCCTGCGCACACAGCCCGCCGATCATTCCGGCAAGCACATCTCCGCTTCCCGCGGTTGCAAGACCGCTGTTGCCGGTCATATTGATATACGTTTTGCCGTCCGCCGTCGCGGTTACTGTCGCCGCGTCTTTTAATACGCAACAAACCCCGTATTCTTCCGCAAATTCCAAAGCGATATCCGCCAAATGCGCCTTGACATAAGGAACGGAGAGATTTTTCAAGCGGCTCATCTCCGCAACATGCGGCGTAACCGCAATATTGGTGTGAGGATTCTTAAGCACCTCAACATCATCCGCTAAAATGTTAAGCGCATCCGCATCCATAACAATAGGCTTTACCGCACGTTTTAATACATAAGAAACCATCTGTCGCGCCGCAGCGGATACGGACAGCCCCGAACCGATCACGATTACGTCTGCCCAGTCCAAATCCTTCGAAAGTTCCGCTTCGCTTACCTTGCCGCTATACGTGGAAAGCAGAC
>CAJOQZ010000080.1 GCA_905236585.1 uncultured Lachnospiraceae bacterium | reverse complement strand
ACCGGATCGACGAAGGCCGGGGGCGTTTTCGGATCAATTTTGACAAAGAACGGCACGGCTTCGGACCCATAAAGGGACGGGGCTGCGTGCGCGTGGTGCTTTATACCGAGGAGGTCATGCGCCAGTATCGCATCGGCAAGGTGTTAGGCTATGACAATCAGCGGATGCAGCTGCCGTTTCAGCGGATCGTTCCGACCCTTTTTACGATCATTGCGGAGCGCAAAGGTGACGACGGCGAACTGTATTACGATTTTGTCCGCCCCGAAAAGGAAGGAGACGGAACCTTGTTCTATCATCTTCTGGAAGCGACGGGGGAGATCGAGATCGAGGACGCCGGGGATTTTATCGGCGCGGAGCTTTTCCTTGCGTCGGTCAGCGTCCATGAGGGCGCCGACGGCAATATCCGCCCGGGCAATACCTTAATCCCCGCCAACGGCGATACAGGCAATAATTATACAAATCCGGGTCCCGGCACCGGCGGTGCGTTCCGGGAAAGCATGGAGGATGTCAGGAAGCGTTTTGTCAGGGACATGGAAACGGCATATACGGCGGTGACGATGCAGGATTACGAGCAGATCGTCCTATCGACGCCGGGGCTTTGCATCCATAAGGCGAAAGCACATATGGAGGAGGAAAAGAATTTAGTTTCCGTTGTGGTAAAGCCGGGCACGGACGAGGAATTTCCGCGGCTGCCGGAGATATACCGGAAGGAGATCCTTGCGCGTCTCGAAGAGCGGCGGCTCCTTACCACGCGGATTGAACTGGTGCAGCCGATCTACCTCGCGGTGAACGTATCGGGAACCGTTTATGTCCGTCTGCACTATGAGGACAGCCTTGCTCAGATCGAACAGACCATACGGGATCATATCGATTACCTACAGTCCAACAGGAATTTCGGCGACAGGCTTCGCTTTGACGAGGTTTTCCATGCGGTAGAGATGTTAGACTGCGTGGAGTACATCTATGATTTGTCGATCCGCCCGCGCTCGATGACGGCGGCGCGGATGGAGGATTCGGACATTATTCCCACGTGGAACTGCCTGCTGTATGCGGGACATATCATGATAGAAACAATGACGTTTGAACAATAAGAACGATTCCCCGGCTCCGTGTTTACGGGAACGGGGGGAGAGGTAGAACTTATGCCTGCAACCTACTATACCATACGCAAGAACCGCATCAAGTCGGCGTATTCGCTCGGCATCGAGCCGGATGACGACTATAAGACGCTCCGTCTGACGGAAGAGCCGGTTCGGCGGCTGTACTTTAAGGCAATCGACAGCGCCGTCGAGGGAAGCCAGTGGGGAAGGTTTTCTTTTGATGCCACACTCACCGAGAACATGGCGCTTTACGTTTATGCGGCGGCGGTCGACATCAATACGATCTATGACGAGAACGGAACATATCAGATTGACGACATCATAGGCTCCGAGGAGGTTCGGGATAAGGACAAGAAGGATCTCTTAAAGGAGATGGACGCGCAGCGCTTCGTCGGGAAAACGGATATCCTGCTTTACGCCTTAAAGGGCAGATATCTTTTCCTTGCGATTGAAGTGGTCGGGGAAGGAACGGGCAGCATTTCCCATATGCGCGTTGATGCAAGAGGCGATAATTTCATGGATACCCTGCCGGAGGTTTACCGGGAGCGCAATGGTTTTCTGCACCGGTATCTGTCCGTTTTTTCGAGCCTCTATAACGACATGGAGGATAATATCGACCACCTGCCCGACCTGTTAGATCCGGATACGGCGCCGGTAGACGTGCTGCTGGAATTTGGAAGGTGGATGGGGATCGATTTATCGGGCAACTTTTTATCCGAGGCGGCGATCCGGCAGTTGGTTCGGGAAAGTTACCGCCTAAACCGCATGAAAGGGACACGCGCCTGTCTGCAGCGAATTTTCGAGATCGTGCTGGATGAAAAGGTGGTGATCCTCGAACAGAACACGCTAAAAGCGTTTCCGGACGCGGTGGAGATCGATCCGCGGCTGAAGGAGAGCGGCATCTATGATGTAAGCGTTCTGATCAAAAAGCCGATGTCCGATACGGACAGGCACCAGCTTCTGCATCTGGTGCGGCAGTTCGTTCCCTTGCGGACGAAACTGCATCTGATCCAGTTGAAGGATTCCGGCGTGCTGGATGCGGATACTTATCTTGACATGAATGCGGTTCTGACGGAAGATGTTTTCGGCGTCCTGGATGATAATATGCTGATGGACGAAGACGTGATACTGGAAGAATAAAAAACGAGGAGGAGTGAAACAATGAATGTCAGGGAAACAAAAGGCGAAGGGATGATTCAGATTTCCGTAGAGGGAAATGTGGATGTGAATACGGCGCCGCGGCTGCAGCAGAGTCTTTTGGAGGCGTTTCAGAAAAGCAGGAACGTGGTATTGGATATGAACGGCTGCCCGTATATGTCAAGCGCAGGGTTACGGGCGCTTCTGATCGCGCAGAAGACGGCGGCATCCAAAGGCGGAACATTTAAGATCTGCAACGTGCAGGATGCGGTCATGAACGTATTCGAAATGACGAAATTTGACAAAGTTCTTGATATTGTATAAGGAGCCTGCATGTTTAAGGATTACGATTCCTATATGGACAATATTTTTGACTGCGTAAACCGTTGTCTGCATGCCTATCTGGAGAATATGAAGGTAGTCTATGCCAACGGTCAGGGCGGTTATAAGAATGTCCTCTACCCGGATCTGGAGGTCGCCAGCGACGCTACGGTGGAACAGATCAACAAGTATTCCATCAAATACGGAGAGCCGAAACAGTCTTCCGGGGAAGAAGCCGAAGGCGAGGAAGACGACCTCTTTGCGGCGTTTGGAGGCGGAGAGGAAGAGGAGGACGACGATGCCGGCTTTGATGATGAACTGATGGCGCTTTTCGGGGAATTCGGCGCGGAAGACGAGCGTGCGGGCTTCGAGGCGGAGAGCGGCGCCTCATCAGATGACGACGTGGTGGTTCCGGCGGTTACGATGATAGACGTAACCAAGCGGATTTTGGCGATCCAGGAGGAAGCGAAGGAATCCGCTGAGGCGGGGGTTGTCATGCCGTTTTACGAACTGTGCGCAAAGTGCGACTTTGACCCCTTTACGATCTTCTGCTTTGCCAGCGGGATACTTTCTTCCACACAGACGGATTACGCATCGACGTTCCAGTTGATCAATGAGAACGGCAACTTGTCCGCGCCCACCATCGAGTCGGCGGGCAAACTGTATTTCGGGCAGAATTTCTCAATT
>CAJOQZ010000079.1 GCA_905236585.1 uncultured Lachnospiraceae bacterium | reverse complement strand
CGGAAGATCATGTCTTGCTAAGGACGTTGTTTCGTCCGTGCAAGATATGATTTCCGGTAAGCAGCGGCTCTTGCTAAGATACGCCTATCACCAGTGAACCAAAAGATTTTTCTCTCAAAGAGCGTTGTTCCGGTCGTGAGGGAAAAATTTTTGGAGAACGGCAAATTACGATAAAGCAATATCATCACACCAGTAAATCCAAAAATTATCTCTCAAAGGATGTTGTCTGCATCCGTGAGAGATAATTCAAAGGAAATCGTTGGGATTCCGGTACGCCAGCGAACCGGAACACATCTTGCAAAGACCGTCATCCCCGGTCATGCAGGTTATGATTTCCGGTGAGCGGCAGCTTCACCTTACACCTATAAAGCACTTCCCCCACCTACTTGATGAGTTCCGTTTTCATGTACCCATCCATCCCGTTATACTCCACTTCCGTCCATCCGTTCGCATACGACTTCACGATCGTAACCTCGGTTCCCTGATAGGCAACCGCGATTTTCTTCGAGTTCTCGTCCATCTCTTTTCGGACGTTGATGGAATCGCTCAACTTAATCTTATCTCCTTTGGAAAATCCGGCGACGGTCGTTTCCTCTTCCTGCTGTTCGTCCGCCTCTTCTTCCGTATCTTCCTGTGCGGTTTCTTCCTCATCCGTCTCCGCTGCGTCGTCTACGGCTTCGAGATATTCCGTTTTTACATATGCTTTCGTGCCGTTGTAGTCAATTTTGCTCCAGTCGCCCTCTTCTCCGTACTTCGACACTTCGGTGCCCTCGTTGATCTGTCCTAAAGAATTTGCCGATGTGGACGCCGTCTCGCGCACATTCACTTTCGCGGTCAGGCGGACCGTCGTTTTAGAAGCCTCTTCTTCCGCTGCCTTTGCTTCCTCTTCCGCCGCTTCCGCAACAGCGATCGCCGCAGCCTCTTCCTCGGCGCGCGCCTGCGCCAACGCCGCCTCATAGTCAGTCGCCCATTTTGCTATCGCCTCGCGGATGCTCGTCGTAAAGAACGCGTTGTAATCGGCATCCGAAAGCATCAGTTCTTCATGCTCCGCCTGAACCTTTGCCTGAAGTTTTGCCACGTCATCCTGCGCCTCAAACACAGCGATCAGTGACGTAATGTCGCCGTCCACCTCAATGTCGCCGTTCTGCAGGTTGAACAGTGAGTATGCATTGTTGATATGATAGCCGTCCTCACCACGTTCAAGGTAAAAGAAATCCAGACCCGGCGCCGGTGTCTCAAGCGCCGAATATTTGATATCCACTTTTACCGATACCAGAAGCGAGCCTTTAGCGGAGCCGTTTTTCGTATACAGTTCCCCGATTGCATGCGAATCAATATAATTCGACATCATCGCGATATAACTGAGTTCACGCTCCGAAAACGGAGAGGCGATCTCCTGCAAGGTCTGCGTGTCGTTGTTGTCATACGCCGTGTAATAGGTATTCAGCAGCGTAATCAGTTCTTCATTTTCCGTTTGGTCTTCATACGAACCGTACGCACCCGCCATCGGATTCAAGTTCGACGACGTTGCAACGACCACCATTACAATGAGCGCAACCACTACGATTCCAGCCGCCACAAAACGGCGGTATTTTGCAAGATAATTCGCACATGTTCCTAAAATTTCATTCATAACCATTCTCCTGCTTTTGATTTATTCTGTTAAGCGTAATCGGCTGCCGATGCTTCTTCATAAAATCTTTAGAAAACGCGTTTCATCGCCGAGCACGTCGGCATGCCTTATCATCAGCGTATATACATTATCGTTTATTTTCGCACAAAATCATGCAGATTTCAAGTTTTGGATAAATTTGACTATTACATTCTGATAATGCACCGAACCCTCAATCCATTCTTTGGTTATTATTTTGTTTCTGATTTGATCGAAATATTTGCCCCGATTTGCTTGAAATCCGCTTAAATCCTTTAGATAGTGTAAGCCCATTAGATGAAACGCATCTTCTTTAGAAAACATCAGATGCATGTCTACTCTTTTCCCTTTTCGACCAATAGATATGTCATATTCAACATTTAAAAACTTTTCAAAAGCATCTACGCAATCATAAATGTTACTCATTTCAAATCTCCACATAAGAAAAATTAAGGCTCCTGCACAGCAGAAGCCCTAATCGAATGTTTTCTTTCGACAATGCCTATCCAGTTCGCGGTCATCACATACAACCCTCGAGAGCTCACAAGACACTGCATACTGGAACAGCCCCTTGCTCAACGCTCGGCGGACACCCAAGTTGTCCGTCAATCGTTTATTATAATACTATCAACCACAAAATATTTCAAGTATTTTTTCTATCTCTGCAAAAATGTTACATAATAAAAACAAAATTCACGACTTATCATAATTTTCAAGCATCTTTCTCTACCGCGGCAACGAAACAGGCACCCTCGCGGATGCCTGTCTTTTGCCGATTTTGCCAAAAAATACGGCTTCACATTTTCATTATAGGATTAGGTTTTTTCATTAAACTGTTGTCTGGAACGGCGTCAGTTTCAATTCCCGGCAACGGGATACATACTCGTCAATATCGTTGAAAAACTTTTTAATCATCTTAATCATAATAAACATCTCCTTTCGTAACGATAGGGACTTTATAACGAAACCGAAAAACTGTTTCGTTATTGAGTATGTATTTTATTTATTTTCGTTCGAAAGAAAAGAGGAAAAGTTTACAATATGCACAATTTCTTATTTTAATTTTTGTGCATTTTGCACACTTCCTTCTACGGCTGCTTTCTTTTTATAATGAGAACTATCATGGATATTTTGAATGAGTTTGAACAGGCACAATACGAGGTTCTATGTGCCCTCGACGAAAAGGAAGACCACCGGACATTTCTTCTTCGAAGCCAGGCGGGTGTACTTTTTGTGCGAAAAGAAGTGCCGGAATGGGCGTTCGAAACATCCAAGCATCGCCACTCCATCACAAACGCCCACCTGATCCCATTAGACCACGCTTACCGGTCTGACGGTCGCTTTTTCCTTGTCGAACCCTACATCAGCGGCACATCCCTGAACACATTTCTTGCCGAAAAAGGCACGCTCGGTGAAAAAGAAGCCGTTGAACTGATTTTGCAGGTACTCGACGGACTTGCCGCGTTGCACGCCGTCGGAATCATCCACAGGGATATTACGCCGCAGAATATCCTGATTTCTTCGGACGGCGTGATAAAACTGCTCGATTTCGGCATCGCCCGTACCCAGTCCCCGAACAAATCCCAGGATACTGAAATATTAGGCACGCAAGGCTACGCCGCACCGGAGCAATTCGGCTTTCGTCAAACGGACAGCCGGGCGGACATCTATTCCGCGGGCGTGCTGCTTAATGTAATGCTCACAGGGCATTTCCCGAATGAAATTGTTTGTGAAAACAAGAAGATTGCGGCGATCATTGCAAAAGCGACCTCTCTCGACCCTTCCGCACGATTCGTATCCGCAAAAGAAATGCACCGCGCCATTTACCATCAGATCATCGAACCGCGCAACGACCCTTGGCAGTTTCCGGGGTTTCGAAGCAGCGCATTATATAAAAGAACTATTGCCGGAGTCATATATGCCGCTTGCGGCTTTTGTCTTTTGGTATACTGCTCGGACGCGCTGCTGCATATCCGCTATTACGCACTCCGCGAAATCGTTTCCGCCGTCATGGTATTCGTTTTCGTTCCCTTGCTCTACGGCAACTATCTGTACTGGGACAGCCGCTTTTTCCTTGGATATCTGCCAAAACCTTTGCGCATCATCATTCGCATTATCATTGCGACCGCCATATTGTATGTGGGAATGGAAATGTACGTCGGCGTATCGACAAAATTTCCTACCGGATGATTTGCCCAAAAAAACGGTCGTCCCCCGGGCAAAGGGACAACCGAAGTATGAAGCATTTTTACAGCAATTTCAGACCCATGTCAAAAAGCACCTCGTTGCAGTCGCTAAGTTCCATACCTTTTTCCATACAAAACAGAATGACCGCATCCCGTGTAATCTTCGGATATAACGGTGGATATCCTGTGGACCGCAGAACCTTCTGCGCCTCATCCGGCTCAAGTGCCAGCCCGAACATCAAGGCAATGAGTTTGTCACGTTCCGGCGACCGCTTGCCGGAGAGAATCGCATAGCCATAGGATTTTTCTATTGCACCGCGCCGGAATACCTCCGCCGGTTTCCTGCCGCTTTTTTCGATCAGATCGGCAAGGACTTCCGGCAGACGCATCTCTATCATGTCCCCCGCGCTTGCGTCGAGATAGTCGCCGATATTATCGGATTCCTTCATCAGTTTTAGAAGTTCTTCGGTGGATTTTTTCAATGGTCTGACTTCCAATTTTCAAACTGCAAAAATATGATAGTCCTCAATCATGAACTATCATATTTTTATCATATTTTTCATGCTGTCACAATATAATTCCTACGGAATAATCTCCTCAATGTTCAGAGAATAACCAAAGACTTCACCAACATCAGTGATTTTGCCTTTAACGGTAATCGTCGAATCTTTGGATAAAGTTTTAATCATCTCCCTGACATCATCCGTCTTAATGTAGCACTGCACGCCAATAAAGGCAAACTGATCATTTGAATCTACAATGTCGATATAACTCCCCTGCGCATCAATATTAGATAGGCGCCCGGTTATTTCTACATATTGACCTTTATACTTCTCGCTTGCTGAAAGAGCATTGGCTTCCAAGTCGTCCATCAGTTCAGATACATCGTATTCCGTATATGTAATCTCCTGCTCCCGTTCTTCTTCGGAAGCAACATCATCGTCCGACGATTTTGAATTAGTTGTGTCAACAGATGACGTTGATTCACTGGTAGCGCTTTCAGAAGAAGCAGTTTTTTCGTCATTTCCGCCGCCTCCGGCAATCGCTCCGAGAATTATTATTACTACAACCACAATGATGATCCACTTTAGAATCCCACCCTGCTTTCTTCCGCATTGAGGACATACTTTCGCTGCTTTCGGTATCTCGGTCATACAGTATTTACACTTCTTTGTTTGCATACAAACTCCTCCTTTGCTTTACGGACCTACTTTTTCGTGTATATAGCAAATGATGCTTTACACTCTTGATTCATTATAGTAAATATCATTCACAAAATCGTCGACTCAGAGTCTACTTTTTTACACGAACATAAAAATTATAGCATTGTGTAATTATTTACACAAGAATAATTGCATCTTATTTTTTACTCTGCCGCATTTTATACTCTGATAAAAGAGGTTTTCTTATGGAGTTTGGAACAATCAGAATCAACATAGATAAGCAACTGGAAAAAAGCGGTTTGAGCAAAAATAAATTTTCTCAAAAAGCCGAAATGCAGCGCACGCAACTAAACAAGTACCTTCGTGGAGATATTGCGCTTTTAGACCGAGCGGTTCTTGGACGAATGTGTACTGTTTTGCATTGTGAAATATCGGATATTTTGGAATTTGTTCCGCCGACAGAATAAAGCGGCATAAAAAACAAAATAATTTTTAGCCTTTTTGTATGTTGAAGCGTATCAATAGATGTAGTAACATTGAAACCGGTACTTGTTTTGAAACATCTACATTTAGAAAGCGAGGCTGTAAAAACATGAATGGAAAAAGGGAATTATTGGACGACGAACTTATGAACGTTAGCGGCGGGGCTGGCATTGATTCCGCAGATGTTACCGCAGTAAAACAGAGGGAATTTGACGTAGCGTGGAACAACCCTGCTTATGCGTCAGTTGGATATACTTCCCATCAGTCAGAAGAACTTTTTGACAAATGGAGACGCAGCGGATTTCAGGGTACTGCGGCAGATTTTTTGAGAAGAGAATTATCCTAAAAAAGCACTCTCTAACCAATAAGACGAAAAAGGCGCCGCTGCCAAAAACTTACAACAAAAAGAACCGCCCCTACAGGTCAAAACCGGGAGCGGTTCTTTTCATCATATGTGGACGACTGGATTCGAACCAGCGGTCTTCAGAGTCGGAGTCTGATGCGTTATCCAGCTACGCTACGCCCACAAACAAAATGTATTGTACCTTTTTTCGAGGGATGTGTCAATAATGAGTTGGAGGACTACATCGCCCGCCGGTAGATTTTCTCCACCGCCGCAGCGTCAAGCGGGCGAATCCGTGACAATTTCAACGTATCCTGCATCGTAGCGTCAAGCGACAAAGCGTGCAGGTCGGCGTCCGTGATCCCGACATCCAGATCGCCGAGCGTCGTCGGCATGCCGATCTGTTTGAAAAAGGCAACCGTCCGCTCGATTCCCTCTTTTGCGCACGCCGCGTCATCCTCTTTTGTCACGCCCCAGACGTTTTTTGCGAAACGAGCAAACCGGGGCAGACATTCCATGTAAAGTTCCAAAGCCCACGCGCCCCAGACAGCGGCAAGCGATGCCCCGTGCGTCACGCCGTACCTCGCCGAAAGCGCATGCCCGAACTTATGCACCGAAAAATCTTTGCCTCTTCCGCACTCGGTCAAATTATTATGCGACAGGCTTGAAGCCCAGAATATCTCGCTCATGGCGTGGTAATCTTCGGGATTTTCAACAATGATCGCACCGTTTTTTATCACCGTCCGAAGCAGCCCTTCCGCTATCTCGTCCGTCATATCGCAGTCACTGTCCGGAATAAAATACCGTTCCATCGTATGCATCATAATATCCGTCACGCCCGCCGCCAGCTGGTACTTCGGCAATGTCGCCCCCAACTGCGGATTCATGATTGCGAAACGGCAACGGTTGAAATCCGTATTGATTCCGGATTTCTTGCCGAGTTCCTCATTCGTCAAAACTGCGGAATCGCTCATCTCGCTGCCCGCCGCAGGTATCGTTAAAACCGCCCCGACCGGAAGCGACCGGTTAAGCGGCACCTTCTTCGTCCATATCTCCCACAAATCGCTGTCGGGATTCGCCGCTCCGTGCGCGATTGCCTTTGCCGTATCGATCGCGCTGCCTCCGCCGATGCCGATGATGATGTCCGCGCCGAACGCCACCGCTTCTTTTACGCCCTTGACGGCATGAGAAAGCGTCGGATTCGGCTGTGCGCCGCCGTACTCGGCATATTCCATTCCCGCTTTTTCAAGCGACGCCTCTATCCGTGCAAGCAGCCCGCTTTTTACCACGCTGCCTTTTCCGTAGACAAGCAGCGCCTTTTTGCCGTAACGAGCCGCCGCTTCTCCCGTCTGTTCTTCCGTTCCTTTGCCGAAAATGACTTCGGTCGGCTGATATAATCTGAAATTTTCCATTTGCACTCCGCTCCTTTTTCGTAATTTTTATCGCCTTTTTTCACCAGATCAAATGCAGTCGGTTTGCGATTTGTGCTGCAACCTCTTTTGTCGTCTGCTGCTCCGATAATACGGTCATATCCGCGGCAGCCCGATAATACGGCAGCCGTTCCTCCATCATTTTTTCAATGTCCGCAATGTTCTTC
Source organism: uncultured Lachnospiraceae bacterium (assembly GCA_905236585.1). Lineage (GTDB taxonomy): Bacteria > Bacillota > Clostridia > Lachnospirales > Lachnospiraceae > RGIG4930. The sequence continues at coordinate 21 of CAJOQZ010000079.1, read as the reverse complement.
TTCCCCTCCAAAAGCGGCCGT
>CAJOQZ010000078.1 GCA_905236585.1 uncultured Lachnospiraceae bacterium | reverse complement strand
GGTTTTCGCGTCGGAAAGCGTCGTAAGGGACGATTTCAGGCTGCCCACTCCGGTACTAAGCGCCGCGTTCGCCGCCGTCGTCGCTTCGGAAACTTTCGGATGCTTGCGCTCCTCAAGAATCTTGTCGAGGACGTTGGTCGTCTGGGTATTCGCATACGAACCGGTCGACGTCTTGTTTTGCGACATCCCGTAATAGGTTTTCATCATCCTCTTATAACTGCCGTTTCGGATGCTGCTCCAATCCGAAAAGAAACTAAAATCACTTCCTATTCCCGCCATACAAATTACCTCCTTGTAAGATGTGATGCTCAACTGTTCAGATTCCCGAACAGTTTACCGCATCGGACGCGGTGCATAAAGCACATTGAAAGTGCGTCCGATGCATGTAATCCATGTGTAAGGCACGCACTCAGCGGTGAACGCTTCGTGCCGTTATGAATAGATACGGTGAACGTAACTATTCCGCCTAATTGTAGTTTCGTCTTATTCGGAGGTAGAATCAACCGCTTTGCCGTGAAGCGCACTTTTTTCGTTGTAAATGGAGGTTATTTTAATTCCTGTAGGGCATGTACGTTGCCGCTGCCGTGGATTTTGACTTCGTGGATGCCTTCCGCGGCGGCGCGTCCTGCCGCAACCGTCGTCACATACGCTATCCCCGCCTTGACCGCAGCGCGGCGCAGATAGCCGTCGTCATGCTCCGCGCCTTTTCCGATCGGCGTATTGATGATTAAGTCAACTTCGCCGTTCTTGATGATGTCTTCCACATTCGGTCTGCCGCCTTCGTAGTTCTTCATAACGCGCACCGCGTTAATGCCCGCCTCGCGGATTTTTTCACAGGTCTGCCCCGTGGCATATACCTTGAATCCGTCGGCATCGAAAATCTCCGCAATATCCGCCGCAGCCGGCTTGTCCTCCTCATTCAAGGAGATCAGCACTGCGCCCGAAAGCGGAAGAGGCATTCCCGCCGCTTCCTGCGCTTTGAAAAACGCCTCGCCGGAAGTTTCGGCAAGCCCTAGGACTTCGCCGGTCGAACGCATCTCCGGTCCTAAAACCGGATCGACTTCCGGGAACATGGAAAACGGGAAAACCGCTTCCTTGACGCCGTAATACGTCGGCGTTTTCCCGGCGTTCTCCGCGATCAACTGCGCCACCGGCGACTGCCGTCCGGTCATCTCCGAGGTGATGATGTCCGTAGCAACCGGCACCATGCGGATGCCGCAGACTTTCGACACCAGCGGCACCGTCCGCGATGCGCGGGGGTTCGCCTCCAACACATAGACCGTATCGCCCTCAATCGCATACTGCATGTTCATAAGTCCGACCACATGCATTTCGACGGCGATCTTCTTCGTATATTCCCGGATCGTTTGCAAATGCTTTTCCGGAATATGCTTCGAGGGGATGATGCACGCCGAATCCCCCGAGTGGATTCCGGCAAGTTCGATATGCTCCATGACCGCCGGAACAAACGCGTCGACTCCGTCCGCAATTGCGTCCGCTTCACATTCCAGCGCGTTCTGCAGGAAGCGGTCGATGAGGATCGGGCGATCCGGCGTCACGCCGACCGCGGCACGCATATATTCTTCCATGCTCTCCTCGTCGCGCACGACTTCCATTCCGCGCCCGCCCAAGACAAAGGACGGGCGTACCATGACCGGATAACCGATATCCGCCGCAATCGCTTTCGCCTCGGCGACGTCCGACGCCATGCCGGATTTTGCCATGGGGATATTCAGTTTTTCCATCATCTGGCGGAAGCGGTCGCGGTCTTCCGCCAAGTCGATCACTTCCGGCGTCGTCCCTAAAATGCGCACGCCTTCTTCTTTTAATTTTGCCGACAGATTCAGCGGCGTCTGCCCGCCAAACTGCGCGATCACGCCGAGCGGTTTTTCCTTGCGGTAGATCTGCAATACATCCTCCAACGTCAGCGGCTCGAAATATAATTTGTCCGACGTATCGTAGTCGGTTGAAACCGTTTCGGGGTTGCAGTTTACGATGATCGTTTCGAAGCCGAGTTTTTTTAAAGCCTGTGCCGCATGGACGCAGCAGTAGTCGAACTCAATGCCCTGTCCGATGCGGTTCGGTCCGCCGCCTAAGATCATGATCTTATTCGGATTGTCCGTTACCGCGTCGGCGTCCTCCGCAGCGTAGGTCGAATAATAGTATGCGCTGTCCGCTGTTCCGTATACGTGAACGCCGTGCCAGCCCTCCGTGATGTCGCTTTCCTTGCGCGCCTTTCGAATGTCGTCTTCGCTGACACCAAGTAGTTTTGCCAGATACCGGTCGGAAAAACCGTCCTCTTTTGCCTTTTTTATGACCTCTGCGGGCGGAACTTTTCCGGCATAATCCGCCGCAAGCGCACACTCCTCTTTTACAAGGTCGCTCATCTCGTCTAAGAAGTAGCGCTTGACCTGTGTAATCTCATGCAGTTCGTCTACGGTCACACCCTTTTTCATTGCCTCGTACATCAAAAAGTAACGCTCGGAAGAAGCATTTTTCAAAAGGACGAGAAGCCCCGCCGCATCCATTGCTTCGTACTTTTCAATCAGGCCGAGTCCGTAGCGGTCTTTTTCGAGGGATCGGATCGCCTTCTGGAACGCTTCTTTGAACGTTTTGCCGATGCTCATGACTTCGCCCACCGCTCGCATCTGCGTCCCCAAGACGTCCGCCACGCCGTGGAATTTTTCAAACGCCCAGCGGGCGAATTTGACTACGATGTAATCGCCGTTGGGCTCGTATTTGTCAAGCGTGCCGAACTTCGCATCCTCAAGTTCCGAAAGCGTAAGCCCGGTGGCGAGTTTCGCCGAGACGAGGGCGATGGGAAATCCGGTTGCCTTCGACGCAAGCGCCGACGAGCGCGACGTCCGCGGATTGATCTCGATTACGATAATGCGCCCGCTCTTCGGATCATGGGCGAACTGAACGTTCGTTCCGCCGATCACGCCGATATGCTCCACGATTTTATACGCCTGCCGCTGCAGTTCTTTTTGCAAATCCTCATCTATCGTCAGCATCGGCGCCGTACAGAACGAATCGCCGGTGTGGACGCCGACCGGATCGACGTTCTCGATAAAGCAGACCGTGATCATTTGATTGTCTTTGTCGCGGACCACTTCCAGTTCGAGTTCCTCCCAGCCTAAGATGGATTCCTCGACCAAGACCTGATGGATCAAGGATGCGGCAAGCCCCCTTGCGCAGACCGTCTTAAGTTCCTCTTTGTTGTAGACAAGTCCGCCGCCCGCGCCGCCCATGGTATAGGCGGGGCGCAGCACCACCGGATAGCCGAGCACATCCGCCTCGGCAAGCGCTTCCTCGATCGAATAGCACGCCTTGGAACGCGCCATTTCGATGCCTAAATGTTCCATCGTTTTCTTGAACTCGGTACGGTCCTCTCCGCGCTCGATGGCGTCGACCTGTACGCCGATCACTTTGACGCCGAACTTGTCCAGCACGCCCGCCTTATATAGTTCGGCGCACAGGTTCAGACCCGACTGCCCGCCGAGATTCGGCAAAAGCGCATCCGGGCGCTCTTTTTCAATGACTGCCGCAACGCGCTCCACGTTCAGCGGCTCTATGTACGTTTTGTCCGCCATTTCCGGGTCGGTCATGATCGTCGCCGGATTGGAATTGACGAGGACGATCTCATACCCCAGACTCCGAAGAGCCTTGCACGCCTGTGTCCCCGAATAGTCAAATTCACATGCCTGTCCGATGACGATCGGTCCCGAACCGATGATGAGTACCTTATGAATGTCTGTCCGCTGCGCCATTTGTTTTCTCCTTTTGTTCATACGGATAATTCTCTGTTTTGAGGTTTTAATGAGTATAGCACATTATCCGGCATAGGTAAAAGCATATTTGTTTGTTCCCAAGGCAAAATTGGATGAAAACTGATTGCCATGCGGGAGGCTGGGTAATAAAACTTCACCCTAATCCGCTTTCCAACGCTCTATGTCCGCTTTTAGGAAAAGATTGCCCTTTACATTTTCTTTTACCGGCGAAAGACGCTCCTTTTTTACCAAATACGCCAAGTTCTGCCGCGAGCAGTCAAGCGCCTCGCATACTTCCGCCGTATCGGACACGTTTTTTTGAATATACGTGATAAAATCGCTATAGGTGATGGGCAGTCCGCCTTTTGTCTCGTATAATGCTGCCGCCGGAATATCAATCGAATCGTTAAACGTCACGTAATAGCCGTCCGCTCCCATCTTGCCCGACTGGAAGAGTTTTTCGTTTTTTAATACTTTGTCTACCCCCTCCACATGCCGCAGTCTATCCAAATTCATTTTTTTTGCCATATCATCTTTGAAAAAGCAGAGCAGTTGATTCTCTTCTAACATCAGGCATTCCCTAAGATTCTTTTGCTGCCGCTTACGTACATATTTTGGCAGCGCATCCGACTCGCAAATACAATAATGATCCTGCGAGCATCTCGCTTTTGACAATAAAAGCAGATTCATTTCGTCGTACGTTTTCAGATGATGATTCTTAAGAATCGCATTGATGTTCTGCCTGCCGCTGGGGATCACACGTTCCTGCACCCACAGAAAACTGATGTCCCTCGGAATCGTGAAAATTCCCTTTTTTACATACGCGGTAAACAACAGCGGCGCCGTCCACTCGTCCAATGTTTCCATCAATTCTATAATAACGGTGTTCTCCTTTTCATAATGCAAAAGGACGCCGACGGATGATGCGTTTTCTTCATTAATGATTTCGTAAATTTTCATAGGTTCGATACCTTTCAAAAATCATTTCCCATATTCTATCCAAAAATACATCTGAAATGATCCCGTCAAGCCCCTCGAAAAGAGTTTCCCGATCGGATTCGCGCAGTTTACCGGAAAAAATATCCCCATTTCGAACAAGTTCCAGATTCTCCCGACAGGAAAAACTGCCGATAAAATTCTGGCATTTCCTGTCCTTGAGGATATCAAATCGCTGCGCCGCATCATCCGATCCGCACGAGTACAGAAGCGACAGACCATGATCAAACAGCGGCGCAATCCGCAAAGTATGCGCCCTTGCATTCCGCAGCACTTCAATGTTCGCTCCATGCCGGTCGCGGTTAAGGATAAGATAATCCACGACGATCATCTCCTCTATTGCCTGTTTCCAGCCATGACGGACGCAAAAATCATAATGCGTCTCCATGGGAATCGCATTGACCCGGTAATAATCATCTATTGCAATTTTTTCTTCTCCACGCTTTTTGAAATCATTAGACGCGCACAAATATGTCTCAAAAATCTGATGTTCGACTTCAATATCCGCATGGATCAATTCGTAATGCAGATGGTCGACGCCTAAAATCGTCAGCAGGCGGTCGACAACGATTTCATTCACGCACTCATGTCCGACAACTCCGTATACCGGGTCAAAATTGGAAAGTTTATAGTGCACTTTAGCACCGTCAATGACCGATTCCGATTTCAAAAAAGTGCCCGCCGTACCGCCGGATTTTCTGATATGCGACCATTTCAGATATGTCAAATCACGCTTTTTTCGGATAACCTTTGTCTCCATAGAAATCCCTTTTTTTACGTGCGTCAAATTTTTTCACATTTTTATAATAGCATTATATTTTACGTGCGTCAAATGTGATTCGTTTTTTCTCAACACAAAAAGCAGCCGGGGCATGATGCCCCGACCGCAAATCGTTTGTTACAACCCCGCTCCATAAAGAAACGGCGCATTCTCTACTGTGATAAAATATCCGGCGTTACTTCCCCGATCCCATCATTGCCGAAATCCTTGCAACCATCTGAACCATCGGCATGGTCTGCAGCAAAATCTTGCCGGGGCCGGTGATAACTGTATTGAACAGCCCCTCACCGCCGAACAGGACATTGGTGACGCCTTTGATCATTACTACGTCGATTGAGCAGGTATCTTCCATCATCACGAGATACCCCGAATCGATCGTCTTCTTCTCTCCCGCTGCAAGTTCGTATTCGACCGTCGAACCATCAATCTCAATGAGCGCGGTTCCCTGACCGGAAAGTTTTTGCATGATAAAGCCTTCGCCGCCGAATAACCCGCTCGACATCTTCTTCTGGAAAAAGATATCGAGGTCAACCGATTCATCCGCCGCGAGGAACGCACCCTTTTGGCAGATGATCGAACGTCCCGGCTGAATCTCGAGTGCCCGAATCTCGCCCGGAGAATTGGCAGAGAAAGCAATCTCGCCGTCGCCGTCCGCAACGTAGCGGTTCAAAAACAGCGTCTCATTGGAAAACGCCCGTCCTAAGACTTTTCCGATTCCGCCTGATTTCGTCTCCATGCGGATTGTGGAATCCATCCATGACATCGCCCCTGCTTCACAGGACAATGCTTCGCCCGCTCTCATTTTGCAGACTGCTACCGGAAAACTTCCTCCTTTGATTTCATAAATCATAAATTCTACCCTCCTTATCGTTTGTATATGGCATGGGACGGATGCTCCCGACCCGTCTCATATTCTACCACGAAAGCATGCGTCAGGCAAACATATTTCAAAATGATCGAAAAATCCACCGCAGCCCTTCATCCATCCCGAACGTTTGCAAACAATCTTAATATAGCCGTCTTACTCCATAGTGCATTCTCCCAAATGACAAGGCGTCGATCCACAACCTCACATATCAACTGCGGCTCGTCACCTGAGTTGTCAATAACCCGTGTATGATCTGCAATGCGGGCAAGCCGGGATAGATTCCGCAAAGATTTTTCATAACGATAAATGATTTTTTCTTCCGGGACGTCATGTCCACCTGCCTTGACCCGAGATCTGACACGCCTAACATTGATTTCCGGATCGTTCGTCAGCACAAAAACAGAAAATATCTCATATCCCTGCTCTTTTGCCTGCTGTAGCAGTTCAAGATTGCGATCCGTAGATAACACGGTCTCAAACGTAAAATCCTTATGTCCCTTCAAAAGAATATGCCTGATCTGTTCTGCTTCCTGCGCTGCCTCTAAATCTGTACAATGTGAAATTCGCTTGATCTCATCCGCGTTCACATAGGTGCCGCAGATTGGAATCCCTTTGGTAATCGTGCTTTTGCCCGATCCGTTCGGACCGGCGAAAACCAAAATCCGCGGTTGCAAAGAATCATTCAAGAACATATTCCACCCGTCCGTCTGCATAGATCTTTGTAATCATCCCACTTTCTTTATCAAGCCGGGTGACATAATCCATTGCAACTACATCCTCCCTCTGTACCACGGCATCCCTGCATGCAGACTCAAATTCATCGGAAGACATATCAAAGACGGTCTTTTGTGATGTTTCCAGTCTGACAGGAAACGGGAATCCCTTTTCCGCATTGAATTTTCGAGCCAGAATATTTATGACTGCATTAAACGTAAGCCCCATCTCAGAAGCAATGCGGGTTGTCTCCTCACGGACGCCTTTGTCGAGACGGATTGTGCTTGTACTTGACGGCATATGAATCAACTCCCTTCGAGCAAATTATAGCCTAAATTCATCGGCTTTTCAACACAAATGATAGCGTTTGTGTTCGCATGTTGATTATCTTCTCCCGTCATTCTCACGTCAAATCATTCATCCATGCGTTTTTATGCACAAGAACAATGCCGACGACGGATTTAATGATGTCCGACAGATTCACCACTGCAAAGATCGCCACGGCGGAAATCCCTGTAAAACGGCTTAGGACAAACGCGACCGGTACGGAAACGACCCATACGAACGCGCTGTCAAACAAAAACGTGATGACCGTCCGCCCGCCGGAGCGCAAAGTAAAATACGTCGTATGCAAAAGCGCTATCTGCGGCGTGAACAACGCCTGAACAAGCAGGAAGGATTTTGCAAAATTTTTCACGGTATCGGACGTGTTGTAAACCTGCGGGAAAATATACGCCAGAATCACAAGCAGCACCGAAGACGCTAATCCTAAAAAGACGGCAAACGCAATGATCTTGTTGTCTGCGTCTTTCGCTTCCTCCATCCGACCGGCGCCAAGCAGTTGTCCCACAATGATCGCAACCGCATCGCCCATGGCAAAAAAAGTGATATTGACTACGTTGCTCACCGTCATGGCTATGTTAAGACCCGCGACCACTTCCAAGCCCCGCACCGAATAGCACTGCGTCAGTACCGCCATGCCAAGGCTCCATAAGGTTTCGTTCAAAAGAAGGGGCATGCCTTTGATCGTGATCTCTTTTAACAGGCTGCCCGGCAAAAACAGCGTACGGTATAAGCCCTGCATATAGGACAGGCTCTCCGTGTGGGAATGGGAATAGCAGATTACCGTTCCTGCCTCCACATAACGCGCAAGAACCGTCGCGATTGCGGCGCCGCGCACGCCGAGCGCCGGGAACGGTCCGACGCCGAAGATCAACAGCACATCGAACACCAGATTCGTCAGTACTGCGACGATCCCGGCAAACATTGGAATCGTC
>CAJOQZ010000077.1 GCA_905236585.1 uncultured Lachnospiraceae bacterium | reverse complement strand
CCCGCCTCGTCTCCGTAATAAAGCGTCGGCGCCCCCGGCCATGTCATCTGCATGATCACCGCTTCTTTGAAAATGGACGGGTTGATGTCTTCCGCCGCCGCGTCCGACCCCAGCTGCGCCACGCGTCCGACTTTATGATTGGTACGCGTCAAAAACCGGGAATGGTCGTGGTTGTCCAACTGGTTCATGGCGCACTGCAGGGACGGCGTCATGAACATGCTCATGCAATGGCGCATCGTCAGTTCAAACCGCTTGCCGTTGCCGAGCGCATCCTCGTCAAAACTGTCGGAGTGTTTTTCCATGCCTGTAAAAAAGTACGACACCGGCTCCATGAACGCGTCATAGTTCATGATCGTATCCCACTGGTCGCCGCCGAGCCACGCCCGTGCATCCCCGTAATGCTCCGCCAGTACGACCGCGTTGGGATTCGCCTGCTTGACCGCATCCCGAAACTCCCGCCAAAACTGATGGTTGTACTCTTCGGAATGGCCCAGATCCGCAGCGACGTCCAGCCGCCAGCCGTCCACATTATACGGCTCGGACACCCATTTTGCCCCGATCCGTAAGATATAATCCTTAAGGTCTTTGCTCGATTCGTAGTTCAGCTTCGGCAGCGTATCATGCCCCCACCAGCCGTCATAAGCCGTATTGTAAGGCCATGAGCCGTCCTCATAGAAGCGGAAAAAATCATGGTACGGGCTGTGTTCGTCCACATATGCGCCCGCCGGATAGCCGGGCTGCCCCTCATAGATGCACTCCCGGTCGAGCCACTTGTTGAAAGAGCCGCAGTGGTTGAATACGCCGTCGATAATGACGCGGATTCCTTTTGCGTGAGCCTCCCGAACAAAATCGCAGAACAGCGCGTTCGACGCCTCTAAGTTCTCCCGCGCCGTCACGCGGCGGATATAGCGCGTCGCGTGCTTGTTATCGCTATCGCCCTCCGCCAAAAGTTCCCCGTCGTCAAGCACGATCTTCCCGTAATGCGGGTCAATGAAATCATAATCCTGAATATCGTATTTATGGTTCGAAGGCGATACGAAGATCGGGTTGAAATAGATGACCTCGATCCCAAGGCTTTTCAGATAGTACAACTTCTGCCGGACGCCCTCGATATCGCCGCCGTAAAAATTATTGACATCGAAATCCTTCGGGTTCTCGCTCCAGCGGTCTACCTTGTGGGAATGATTCGAGATATAATTATACTCATGATCCAACACGTCGTTGGTGTGGTCGCCGTTCGAAAAACGATCGACCAAGATCTGGTACATCACCGCGCCTTTCGACCACGACGGCACTTCAAACCCCGGCATGATCAGAAAGCGGTACTGCCACCGCACCTCTTCGCCCACGCCGAACCTGTCGTAATAGAGCCGCTCAAATCCTTCCTCCAATTCAAAGAAGTATTCGAAGACTTCGCTGCTCAAATAGATCGTACTTCTGTAATAGTCGAACAGATCCGTTTCCTCGTCGAGATGCATCTGGGTACGATTGTTGTTCTTCGTACATAAAAAAGCCTTCACGCGGTCGCCATGCGCCACGCGCAGCCGTATCGTCACCTTATCCCCCGCATCCGGCTCCATCGGCATGCGGTACATCTGTGTTCCGTCTGAGAATATTGCCTCTCTGTTCATAACTAACACTCCCCATGTGATTCATATCGCTCCGTACTGCGTCTTCCCGCGATACTGCATCCACGAGCAATCACTTATCACATATCTTCGACGACTACGCCCTCGGAAGCCAAGACCTCTTCGCTTTTTTCAAATGTCTCGCTACCGAACAGTGCCTCAAATTCTTCCCGCCCGATCTTCTCTTTTTCCAAAAGGAGATCCGCGCATTGATGCAGCACGTCCTCGTGCGCCTGAATCAGTTCGCGCGCTTTCGCATAGCACTCCTCGATGATCTTTTTCACTTCCGCGTCAATCGACCCGGCGACATTCTCTCCATATCCGCGGACATGCCCGAAATCCCGTCCCAAAAAGACCTCGTCCTCGTCATTCGCATAATGGATCGGTCCGATCGTCGAGGAAAAGCCGTATTTCGTCACCATTTCACGCGCCGTCTTCGTCGCCTTTTTGATGTCGTTCGACGCGCCCGTCGTCACATCATCTAAAATCAATTCCTCCGCCACTCTGCCGCCTAAGGAAACGACGATATCCTGCATCATCCTGCCGCGTGTATTGAACATCTCATCCCGCTCCGGCAGCGGCATCGTATAGCCTGCCGCCCCGATTCCCGTCGGGATGATCGACACCGAATAGACCGGTCCGACGTCGGGCAGCACATGGAACAGTATCGCGTGTCCCGCCTCATGGTAGGCGGTGATCCGCTTCTCCTTTTCGGAAATGATCTTGCTGCGCTTCTCCGTCCCTAAACCGACTTTCACAAAAGACTGGCGGATGTCGTCCTGTATGATATAGGCGCGATCCTCTTTTGCCGCAAGGATCGCCGCTTCATTTAACAGATTCTCCAAGTCCGCGCCAGTGAATCCCGCCGTGGTCTGCGCGATCTGCTTTAAGTCCACATCATCAGCAAGCGGCTTATTCTTCGCATGTACGCGCAGAATCTCCTCCCTGCCGACGATGTCCGGTCTGCCGACGAAAACTTTCCGGTCGAACCGTCCCGGGCGCATGATCGCCGGATCTAAGATATCGACCCGGTTCGTCGCCGCCATGACGATAATGCCCTCATTCACGCCAAAGCCGTCCATCTCGACAAGCATCTGGTTCAGCGTCTGCTCCCGCTCGTCATGTCCGCCGCCCATGCCGCTGCCCCGCCGCCTTGCTACGGCGTCGATCTCGTCAATGAATACGATGCAGGGAGCGTCCTTTTTCGCATCGGCAAACAGATCCCGCACCCGCGACGCGCCGACGCCGACGAACATTTCCACGAAATCCGATCCCGATATGGAAAAAAACGGCACGCCCGCTTCTCCGGCAACCGCTTTCCCAAGAAGCGTTTTGCCGGTTCCCGGCGGTCCGACCAAAAGCAGCCCCTTGGGAATCCTTGCCCCGACTGCGGTGTATTTGGAAGGTGCCTTTAAGAAATCAACGATCTCCTCTAATTCTTCTTTTTCTTCTATTAAGCCCGCCACATCATCGAAGCGGACGTCCACCTTATCCTGCGTCGTCTTCTTCGCGTGGCTTTTGCCGAAATTCATCATCCGGGAATTGCCCGGTCCGGGCGAGCCTCCCATGCCCATCTGCCCGTTCATCATAATCATGAACAACAGGAACAGAACCGCAACGACGATCAGCATCGGCAGCATATCGGTAAGCCACTTGTCCTGCGGCACATCCGACAGCGTATATGTAACTCCCGCCGAGCGCAGCACCCCTTCGAGGTAGCCGACGTCCGACACATACAAGGTCACAACCTGTCCGTCCATCAGTGTAATCCGCGCCGAGCCGGTCGGCACTTCCAAATTCTGATGGATGTCCACCATTTGGACGCCGCCGTCCTGCAGCTGCTTATATAGTGATTCCCATGTATAGGTCGGTGAAGCCTGTCCGGCAAAAAAATACCAAAAAAAGATCACCATCAGGATCAGCAGAATATACAGCCCGAAGCCGTTGCTGTAAGAACGCATCTTCATTCGAAAGTCTTCCTATCCGTTCAATTCCACTACGCCGATGTAGGGCAGGTTGCGGTATTTCTGGTCGTAATCCAGCCCGTATCCTACCACAAATGCATCCGGAATCGTAAAGCCGACATAATCCATCGTCACATCCACTTCCCTGCGCTCCGGCTTATCCAGCATGGCGCAGAGTTTGATGCTTTTCGCGTGCCGCGTGGAAAACAGTTCCGACAAAAAATGCAGGGTATGTCCGCTGTCAATGATATCCTCGACAATCAGCACGTTCTTGCCTTCCACCGACAGGTCGAGGTCTTTTTTGATCTTCACTTCCCCGGACGATACCGTCCCCGCGCCGTAACTTGACGTCGCCATGAAGTCGATGGACATCGGCACCGTGATCCGCTTTGCCAGTTCACAGGCGAAGAACGACGCCCCTTTTAAGATGCAGACCATCAGAACTTCTTCCCCCGCAAAGTCCTCCGATATCTGTGCGCCAAGTTCCCGAATCCTCTTGTCCAATTCTTCTTCCGGTAACAGAACCTTGATACTCTCGCTCATGTTTTCCCCGCTTTCGTACATTACTCATCTATTTTGCTTTGGAACAAATTTTTCTCCGTGTTCGACGGCAATTATGCCTTGCCACACACTTAAGAAGCGTTTGTTCTTAGAATAAAAGTTGATATCCATGTGACTATCTGATTATTGTACCATAAGATGCCGCTTACGCATAGAAAAAGTTACAGGGAAATCAATTTTCATTCAATCTTGCCTTTGGAACAAACACTTCTCCATGTTCGACGGCGGGAACGCCTTACCCCTTGCCCTTCGGAGCGTTCCTTCCGTCTTTTTTCTCCCATATCAGCCAGTCGCCGTCAGCCCTTGCCCGGTAGGCGCCGGGGATGTCCGACTTCGTTCCGTTCGGCGCGGTAAGGAGCGCGCGCACCGCCGCAATATGCTTTGATGTGATATTGCGTACCGTCCCGTTCTGCTTCCATATCCACGCCCGGATCAGGCGGCTTTGCATTTCCGGGGGCGCAGACGCCGCGTAAATCCGGTTGAGTTTACCGTCTAAGATGACCTCCTGTGACAATTCGTCCGCCTTTTGGCGCCGTTCCGATTCGACCTGCCGCATCGCGGCGGAGGTCTGTCCGATATGTTTGATCGCCTGTTGATTCAGGCGTTTCAGTTCCGGGAGGATATGGTGACGGATATAATTTCTGGTATAGGCGTCTTCGTCGTTGGTCGCATCCGTCCGGTACGGCTGCTTTTTCTCCTCTAAATATGCCTCGATCTCGGCGCGTTCGACCGCAAGCAGCGGACGGATGATGCCGACCCCCGGCGCAAGAGGCGCCGCCTCCTCCATGCCGCCTAATCCTTTGACGCCCGTTCCCCGGACCAAATGCAGCAAAACCGTTTCCGCCTGATCCTCCGCGTTGTGGGCGAGGGCGATCTTCACATCCTCCCCGGCGAAAAAATACGCTGCCGCTTCCACGAAGGCTTGCCTGCGTAAGTTCCGCGCTGTTTCCTCTATGGAGATATGCGTCGTTTTCGCTTCGGGAACATCAACCTCTTTTAGCAGGAACGGGGTATCGGTCTTTTTACAAAGGTTCTCCACAAACGCCGCATCTTCGCGGCTGTCCTCTCCCCGGATGCCGTGTTCTACGTGAAGCGCCGCAAGGGAAAAGCCGATCTCCTCCGACAGTTCTTTTAATACAAGAAAAAGGCAGACCGAATCCGCTCCGCCCGAGACGCCCGCAATGACGCGGTCTCTTTTGCAGAGCAGCCCCGTTTGCCTTACGGATTCGACAAGCCCGCTTTTTTTCGTTTTGTCGCCATTTCCCTCTTGCATGGGGTTATTGTAGCACTTTTTTTTGCAAAAAAAAAGAAACGAATGGAAAGAGTTATGCTTTTAATTTGTCCTTGACAAAGGGTACACTTTATTCAACAAATGTCAATAGCAAATCACGATAATACTCATGCTGCTTTCTGCGAACTGAAAGGAACGTGAAATTGTCCAACACGCGGACAATTTCGCGTTGTACCTCCAGAGGAGGTACAGGGACTCTCACTCGATTTAATACTTTTTTGAGTGAGGCTCGGAACTCTACCTGCAGTATTGAGCTTCTCAAGGTGTTCCCTCAGTAAAAAATGATACACAAACCTTGGTAATATCTGATATTCATCAATCTCCGTATATAAGAACGTATCCACATTCCAAAAAGGGGTCTCTACATAATACAACTTATCTATCGAGCCTTTTCGGGGAATGAGAACCGATGGCTTATCATATGCATACCTATCAACGTATGTCATACTTCCACCGGAGCCATAAACCGGATATTCTCCTTCTCCGAAGCTCTTGTAATCGCTTCCGTTTCGGATAGTAAGAACATCCTGTAAGTCTTTATATTCCACCCCATCCGGACAGAGTTCTTTTATCAATTCATCGAGTTTACTCATCAGACCTGCCCTCCGGTATGCAACAATTCCGGTTCCGTTTCCTCAAGAATATCCGCCAGCACCTTGTAATCGAGGTACTGGACGCCATATTTTCCATCATGGATCTTTCCGGCCAGCTCACTGTTATAATATGCATCCATGGCAGCACGGTAATCCATGTCATATTTATCTGAAAGATACTGTATCAAGCGTTCTTCCAGTTTCTCCTGATAGATATCCTCTAATACTTTTTCGTCCATATCTATTTACCGTCTTTCTGCGAAAGACACCGATGCGGTTATGAAACCGGGTGTTTCCGCCAATCTATAGTTTTCAGAGTAT
>CAJOQZ010000076.1 GCA_905236585.1 uncultured Lachnospiraceae bacterium | reverse complement strand
TGTCTGCGGAGCATGATATCGACAAACTGTTGGAACGCATATTAAAAAATGCAATGGATATCACCAACTGCGACGGCGGTACGCTTTATATCAAAGAGAACGAGCATCTTTCATTTCGCAATATGATTACGCTTTCGAAGGGCATCTGCGCGTCCGCAAGCGACGGCACCATAGACCTGCCGCCGGTTCCGCTGGGACGGACGCATGTCTGCGCCTGTGCCGCCCTCGATAAAAAAATGATTAACCTGCCGGACATATACGAATCCGAGGAATACGACTTTTCCGGCGCGCGCCAGTACGACGCGATTAACGGCTACCGCACGGGCTCGATGCTCGTCATTCCGATGGTAGACGAAAAAGACCGCGTGATCGGCGTGCTGCAGTTGATTAACGCGCTGGATAAAAAGGGTTCGGTCGTGCCGTTTGATGCGGCGTTCGAAGAACTGATCTACGGGCTGGCGTCGCTCGTCGCCGTCTGCATGAACAACCAGCGTCTGTCAAAGGCGTTTTATGAACTGCTGCATTCGTTCGTACAGGTTATGGTCGGAGCGATCGACCTTCGAACCCCCTATAACGCGAACCACACAAAAAGCATGGTTTTCTACGGCTCGCGATTTATCCATTGGCTGAACGCCCATGATGGCGATTGGAAATTCAAGGACGACGAGATCGACCCGTTTTTGATGAGCATCTGGCTGCATGATATCGGCAAACTGATTACGCCTTTGGAAGTCATGGAAAAAGCGACGCGTCTCGGCGACCGTTTGGATGCCGTGATGCACCGGATTACCGTTGCGATATTGATGGAAGAGATCCACGCCTTAAAAGCACCGGAGATCGCGGACGTCGCCGGGGAGAAGATCGCAAGGTTAGAGGCGGCGCGCAAGACGATTGTTTCCGCGAATACGCCGGGGTTTTTAGATGACGATATGTTTAAGAAGATCGAAGCCCTCGCGAAGATTACGGTACGCGACGAGAACGATGAAAAGATCCCGCTTTTGACGGACAACGAATACCGGTCCTTAACGATTCGCCGCGGCACGCTGACCGATGACGAGCGGCGCATCATCGAGGGGCATGTGTCCTATACCGCGCAGATGCTTTCCAATATGCGTTTCGAAGGCGAGTACGCGTCCGTGCCGGTCTGGGCGTCGTCCCACCACGAGTTTTTGAACGGCACCGGCTATCCCGACCATAAGACGGCGGAGGATCTGCCGAAAGAGGTGCGGCTGTTGACGATATTAGACGTTTACGACGCCTTGACCGCCGGCGACCGACCGTATAAGGCGCCGCTTCCGTCGGAAAAAGCATTCGGCATTTTGGACAGCATGGCGGACGAGGGCAAACTCGACCGCACGATCCTTGAACTTTTCAAAGAAAGCGGAGCGTGGAAATCATGATCGAAAAGATAAAATCCGTTGAAGGGAAAACGTGGGCGCTGATGGGGCTTTGCCTTGTGTTGGCGCTTGTATCATTTGCGGGACTTGCGCCGGTCATGGAATCGCCTGAGACATATCCCCGCACGATCGCATCATTGGATAATAAGCGCGGCGCCGTTGTGGAAATGTCCGCCTCCTTGATCGGCGTTTCGGTGGTGGTTGCCGCCGTGCCGGGCGATGCGACGACGCCGGTTGCGAACCAGATTTCGCAGCTCAATTCTTATCTGATCATTGTCCTTGGCGCGATCATGTTGGTAAAGTTTTTGCTTCCGGTTATCGCGCTTCTCGTTTGGCGCATCCTTATCCCCGTCGGGCTTATATTGCTGGCGTTTTTTATCTTTTTTCAAAAAAAAGTTCTGCGGGTCATCGCCATCCACTTGTTTGTGCTGGGAGCGGCAATGATGCTGCTGATCCCATTTTCCGTAAAAATCGGTGATTTGATCGATGATTCATTCGGTACGGACAATCTGCTGCAGAAGATCAGCGAGGATCTTTCCGAAATGAGCGACCGGGTGAGCGCGTCCGTGGAGGATGGTCTTGCAGAGAACGAAACCGGCAGTTCTTCCTCGACGAAAAAGAAGAAGGAAACGGAAAAGAAAGGCATCCTTGAACAGATCACCGGATTCGGGGAAACAATCTCCGACCTCGGCGACAACATCAACGAGTTAAAAGAGAACATCAACGAAAGCATCGCGAATCTCGGGTCGACGTTCACGACGGCGGCGGCGGAGGCGATCGATCAGGCAAAAGAGATCATGGGGGATCTGATGGATGCGGTGGCGATTCTGCTGGTAACCGTATGCGTTATTCCTGTTGTGACGCTGCTTGCATTGGTCGGGATGGTGAAATTTTCTTTTGAACTGCTGTTAAAACAGTTGGGATAAAAAATGTTGGGATAGTGGATTCCCCCTGAAAGGGATATCAATTCTCATCCCATCTTGCATTGGGAACAAACAAATCTTAAGTGTTTGACGGCAGGAATGCCTTAACCTCACACTTAAGATTGTTTGTTCTTGGCATAAAAGTTGATTTTTGTGCCCTTTCAGGGAGAAATTACGCTCAGTGAACTACAAAATTTGTCTCTCAAAGGACGTTGCTCTCGTCCGTGAGAGACAATTTTGTGGTGAACGTCGGGTATTTATATACAAAAAAATCAAATAACCAAAAAATTTCCCAAATTCTTAAATTTTCATTGTATAAAAAGTTAAATTTTGGTATAATCTGATAGCGGAGGTTTCGTCACGAATGAAGAAAAAGAATCCGTTGGACGAAGAATTGGAGCGGATTGACGCGGAGAAAGAAGCGCCGTCGCTGCTTTTGCACAGCTGCTGCGCCCCCTGTTCGAGTTATGTGCTGGAGTACCTGTCCTCCCATTTTCGGATCACGGTTTTTTATTATAATCCGAACATTTATCCGAGTGAGGAATATGAGTTCCGCGCCGCCGAACAGGCGCGTTTTATCGGGGAACTACCGGTAAAATATCCGGTTTCCTATATCGAGGGAGCCTATGAGACCGACCGCTTTTATGATCTGGCGAAGGGCTTGGAGGATGCGCCGGAACGCGGCGAGCGGTGCCATAAGTGCTATCGTCTGCGTCTCGAAGAGACGGCGAAACTCGCCGCCGAAAAACATTTCGACTACTTCACGACGACGCTTTCCATTTCCCCGATGAAGGACGCGGATGTCTTAAACGCGATCGGGGGAGAACTTGCGTCGCAATACGGAGTGAAGTACCTGTTTTCCGATTTCAAAAAGAAGAACGGTTATCTGCGATCGACGGAACTTTCAAAAGAATACGGGATGTACCGGCAGAACTACTGCGGGTGCGTCTACAGCATGAGAAAAGAGGAATAGATCATGGCACAGTTATGGGGCGGGCGTTTCACAAAAGACACCGCCGAAGATGTATATGCGTTCAATGCGTCGATCAATTTTGACAAGCGCCTTTTGCACGACGATATCAAAGGCTCCCGCGTACATGCGAAAATGCTGTGCAGGCAGTCGATCATCACCGAGGAAGAGCGCGACGAGATATTAGGCGGCTTGGCGGCGATTGAGGCGGATGTCGCAAATGGAAGGCTTCCCATCACGAACGAATATGAGGACGTTCATAGTTTCGTGGAGGCGAACCTGATCAAACGGATCGGCGACGCAGGGAAGAAACTGCATACCGGGCGCAGCCGCAACGATCAGGTTGCGCTGGATATGCGCCTGTATACGAGGGATCGCGTCACAGAGACCGACCATCTGCTGGGGCATCTGCTTACGACGATCTATCATATCATGGAGGAGCATGCCGGGACGGTGATGCCGGGATTTACGCATTTGCAGAAGGCGCAGCCGGTGACGCTGGCGCATCATTTCGGAGCGTATTTTGAGATGTTTCGGCGCGACAAAAGCAGGATGCGCGACATCTACGAGCGTATGAATTTTTGCCCGTTAGGTTCGGGGGCGCTTGCCGGGACGACCTATCCTCTCGACAGGAATTATACGGCAGAAAAACTTGGGTTTTACGCGCCGACCGCGAACTCGATGGACGGCGTTTCCGACCGCGATTATCTGATTGAATTTTTATCGGCGCTTTCGACGGTCATGATGCATCTGTCGCGGTTTTGTGAGGAGATCATCCTTTGGAACAGCGACGAATATAAGTTTGTCGAAATCGACGACGCGTACAGCACCGGCTCATCCATCATGCCGCAGAAGAAAAACCCGGACATTGCCGAACTTGTCCGGGGCAAGACGGGGCGCGTTTACGCGGCGCTGCTTTCAATCCTTACTGTGATGAAAGGGCTGCCGCTCGCCTATAATAAAGACATGCAGGAGGACAAGGAACTT
>CAJOQZ010000075.1 GCA_905236585.1 uncultured Lachnospiraceae bacterium | reverse complement strand
TGGGAGACGCGTCATATTTTGGTGAGACGGTATCTAAACCGCCAATTGGGAACCCTTCGCATCCGCCGCAGATAGAAGATATCGACCGTGCGAATCGGCTGGTGTGCGCCACGTCCGGGATTTTTTTTGCAATCGGGATCGGGATGCGGGTGTTATTGATATGGCGTTGGTGAAGATTGCTGGAAAAAAGGTAGTTGTTTTGACGATCCCGCCTGCGAGGAATATTCCCACCGCATTCAATGAAAGTAGATATATTCGTATTGGTTCTTCAAAGGCAAATTTGAAAGACTATCCGGAACGAGAGAAGAAATTGTTCCGACTCTTGGATCAGGGAATTGATACAATTGAGAATACAGTAGCGGAATATCAAAATCTGACATTCAGAAAGCTTTTTGGATATTATGGTTCAAAAGGCATTGTACTTCGGGAGGAAATGTTTGAGGATAATCTTGGGCTGCGAACTGAAGATGGGGAATATAACATGATGGCTCAGCTTCTATCCGATAATTCACATATGCCGCTCCGGGTTTCTATATTTACTGGTACAACAAAGGGTTCTAATTTGTTTTTGCTCGCATGTCTCGGAGTTGCACTCGCGGGCGGCGGAATCGGCGCGTTTGCATTTTTCAGGCGGAAGCGTTGATAGCGGGGTGATTCTAAGCGCACACATCGGCAAAATTGACGAAATTTGCCGATGTGTGTTGACGTTTATATAGAAGATTGATATAATAAATATCGGCAAAAATACACTTGATTTGCCGATGTGCGTGGTTTGAGCAAAGGAGATGATATCGTGCAGTGGTATGAAGAAGTGCTTGACCACATAGATGAAAAAAAAACATATTGCCATAAGGAACTTATGGATAAACTGAAAAAACTGAAACCAGACTTGTCCGAAAGCACTTATCATTGGACCGTCAGTAGATTAGTCCGTGAAGGTGCATTGACCAGACAGGGCTATGATTCGTATTCGCTGCCTTCAGACTTACCCAAGGATGAATATGAGCCGCCATATTCTGACACAGCCGCGGGATTGATCAGGCTTGTTTCTGAAAAATATCAATATGTGCAGTTTACTGTCTTTGAAACGGTTCTGATGAACGAATTTCTAAACCATCTGATCGCACAGAATACGGTTTTTATACAGGTTGAAAAGGAGAGCAGCATATATGTTTTTCGTTTTCTACAGGAACAGAAACATCTGAATGTCATGTTTAAGCCGAGCAAAAAGGATTTTAATCTGTATTGGTCAAAAGACTGCGTCATTGTAACGGATATGATAACGGAGGCGCCGATCCGCGCTGGCGCGCCTCATTTAATCATGTTGGAAAAAATGCTCGTTGACATATCTGCTGACAGGCTGATAACTACAACATTCAGCAAAGCGGAATTGCCGGATATTTACGAACTCGCGCAGAGCAGATATCTTTTGGATAAAGTGAGGATGTTAAGGTATGCCCGCAGACGTAATAGGCAGGATGTACTATTGAAATATCTTGAAGGGAGTAAGGCAGAAGATGCTGCTTCGTGAAAATTACACAGCAGAGCATATTGCGAGATTGAGAAAAGAAACTGGATCTGATCCGTCCATACTGGAAAGGGCGGTATTCGCTTTCGGTTTGCTTGAAGCAATCCGGAGTGTAGATATGCCTTTTATTTTCAAGGGCGGCACGGCGCTTCTGGTCATGCTTGATGAACCGAGACGGTTGAGTACGGACATCGACATCATTGTAGATCGAGATACAGATGTCGAAGGATATATCGAGAAGGCAGGAAAGATATTTCCTTTTGTCAGAGTAGAGGAACATAAGCGCAAGGGTGCTAATGATATCGAAAAACTCCATTTTAGGTTTTATGTCGTTTCGCCAAGAACCGGCAAGGAGATAAATATACTGCTGGATGTTGTGTTTGAGGATAATCCGTACCTGAAAGTGATTGAGCGTCCGATCAGAAGTCGGCTTCTATTGAGCGAGGGTGAGGAACTTACGGTGAGTCTTCCAGACAAAAACTGTATCCTTGGTGAGAAACTTACAGCCTTCGCTCCTCATACGACCGGGATTCCATTTGGAGTAGATAAGGAACTTGAGATTATAAAGCAGATGTTTGACTGCTGGACGCTGATACAGGAAATGGATGACTATAAAACGGTTGCAGAAGTGTATGATAAAGTTTCTCATATTGAAATAGGATATCGCGGTTTAGAAAAACTGCCATCAGATTGTCTGAAGGACACCATTGACAGTTGCATCTGCATTATGGGAAGAGGAGGTATCCGTCCTGAGGAGTACATGAATTTCTCTTCGGGAATAGGAGCTATTCAGGGACATATCTTTGTTGGAATGATAAACGGGGAGAATGCCGGGATATACGCAAGTGAGATTATGTACTTGGCGGCAAATATTTTGACAGGACAAACTGAGTATGTGCGTATTACCAATGCGGACGATTACAGAGATGCGAAATTGACTTTGAAGGGGATTAAGAAGATCAGCAGTGTCCGTAATACGAATCCATTGGCGTATGCTTACATGGTCAAGTCCCTTAGACTTTTGAATGAAAACGGATTGTACACGGAGGGTGTGCTTTGATGACATTCCAGATATGGGATGTTTTTTAATCATAAAAAAATCATTGACAGCCATGAGGCAAAATGGTAATATTGGCAATGGTTAGGTAATCCTAACATACAAAAGCCGTCTTTTCGGGAAAAGAGAAGACGGCAAAATTTGGAGATACGAGTTAGGCATAACTAACTATTATCAGAGGAGCCGACATATGCTGGAAGCAACCATTGTCAAGCACTGTGCGCCTACGCTGGCAGGTATCAAGACCGGAAATATTTTCTCCATCCGGGACGCTAAGCCGGAAGTTGCCGACGAGATCCACCGGCTGGACCGGATGTTAAGGAAAAAGGGAATCCGTATTATTCCGCTGAAAAGGACAAAAGGTAATATGCTTATTTATATTTACCGTCCCGACAGATTGCAGGAGGATCTTACGAAGCCGCAAGCGCAGGAGATTTTGGCGGATAAGGGCTACCCCTGCGGAGATACCGGCTGCTGGAAGGTTTACAGCAACGAAAGCAGGGCGAAGGCGATATTCGACCGCTACAAAAGATGCACCAACGCCTACGTGCGGCAGACGAGGAAGGGCAAGCCGCTGGAATCGCTGGTCGTGAACGGGAGAGATTTTTCGAAAGAAAGAAGCCTCGGTGCAGCGCCCGCGTAATCAATTTTACTTTTGCCTCCACTATATACTTTTTCATACACTGCAGAACCGTCCGTGAGATACGGGCGGTTTTGCATGTCCGACCGGAGAAACGCCATGCGACGGACGAAGAAGTCCTTGCAGCGGCAAACGGTAACGGCGATTTTTCAAAATTTTCACAGAAAGATTTACACGAAAGTTAGAGTGTGCTAACATATCTGATAGGAAACCAATGCGGGAGGCGCGGCGCGTCTTAAAGCCGGGCGGCGTCTATATCCTTTCCGATACGGGGATCGGCGGAATCGGAGCGTGGATAGACAACCATATTCTTTTCAAATTGATGAACAGCGGCGACTGCCATACGCAGAATCGCCACGGAATTGCGGGGATGATGAAGAAAAACGGCTTTACCGTCACGGAATGCCGTCAGATACGTGGCATGATCTATACGGTTGTCGGGGAAAAGTAAAAGCGTCGCAAACAAATATACAAAAGTGTTTGCTTGGCTTGTGCTTTGGTGTTATAATATGCACCGGCAAACAGACGGAAAGGAAGAGCCCAAAGGAGGCAACGGATTATGGGAAGCAATAGGATAATCAGAAAAGCAGCCGCGTTTGCATTGTCGGCGATGTTTTTGACAAGTGCGCTGCAACCGGCGGCATATGCCGAAGAAAAGGACGAAATCGATTCCGCCCAAACGGCGTTCGCGGAAACAGAAGACCTCTCATTGACAAGTGGGGGGTGATGATGAAGTCCATAAAGAGGATATAAAGGGCAAGGTCATCTATAAAAGCCCGGAGGCTGCCCGCCCGGACGAGGCGGCATTTTATGAGAGCCGGACGGTAGACGGCGTTACAGTCACCGTGACCGCCGAAGAAGGCGTCTTCCCTAAGGATGCGTCTCTTTCTGTAAAAAAAGGAACGGCGGCGCAGGAGAAGCAGGCGGACAAAGCAGTCGAAAGCGAGCGGGACGATAAGCAAAACGTCGCGGCTTCTTATGTTTTTGACATCAAAGTCGTTGACGGCGACGGCGAAGAATTACAGCCTCTCAATCAGGAAAAGGTGACGGTTTCTTTTACAATAGACGAGGTTGCGGATGCGAACCTCGAAACGAATATCTATCATATCACGGAAGCATCTTCCGAAAATGATTCCCAAGATACAGACAGCGATACGGAAAAAACAGACCGTATGGGCGCATTGTCCGCGGAAAAACTATCCGTGGAAACCCACGGCGATACCGCCGAAGCGGAGACGGACGGATTTTCGCTCTATACGGTGGAATTTACCTATAATAATCTGCAATATGTCCTCCCCGGCGACAGTCAGATTGCCCTGTCTGAAATCCTTACCGCCGTCGGTTTGACGGGAGAGGCGACGGATGTGTCGGTCAGCGACAGTTCCCTGTTTTCTGCTGCGAAAAATGACAGCGGCGAGTGGATTGTTACGGCTCACAAGGCTTTCAGCACGAATGAGTGGATGAAGGTTACGATCAATGATGTGGTGTATGAGATTACGGTGACGGATACATTAGATACGGTATATGTTAGTCAAGCGTCTGATTTCGGAACACTGAATGGCGGTAAATATAAACTTGAAGATAACAAAAAGTATCAACTTACCGTTGACATCACAATGGAAAACCCGGGTGAGTACACCTATCTTGAATTAGAGAGCGGTACAGCAGAAATTGATCTCAACGGACATACGCTAAATCTAAATGGGAAAGTAAGTGGTACATATTATCATAGCTGGTATATAAATGTTAAGGGAGGTACGCTTACAATATCCGATAGTGGCAGCAACGGCAAAATAACCGGTGGAAAGAATGGTTATGGTGCTATATATATTAAAGGCGGTACAGTCATTATGAATGCTGGAGAAATCAGCGGTAATGAGGGTTACTCATGTGGAGGTGTGACAATACATACAGGCAAATTTACCATGAGTGGGGGTAAGATATGCAACAATACTATCAGAGGTATTTTTGCGGGAGGTGTGCTAATTAGTATGGAAGGCACATTTAATATGACCGGCGGAGAAATCAGCGGTAATACCGGAGGAACATCAGGAGCAGGAGGCGTTTATGTTGATGGCGGCACATTCAATGTCAGCGGAAACCCCGTGATTACGAGCAATCTTGTAGGAGGCACTGCAAACAATGTTAAGGGAGGCATCAATGTCACCGGCGCGCTGACATCCAGCGCGAACATCTGCGCCAATGCAGGACTTGGCGCGACCGTCGCGCAGGGAAGCAGTTACACCGTCACTGAAGCCGATGCGGCATTCTTCCATAGTGACACGGTAAATAACGTTCCTGTAGCCGTGGACGATAACAAGGTGAAATTTGCATACAAATTGACAGACAGCATGATTGCAAGTATTGACGGGCAAACCTATACGGGTAGTGCCATTGAGCCGACTGTCACGGTCAAGGATAATGGCACTCCGTTGACTTTGAACACAGACTATACCGTTGCTTACAGCAACAATACAAACGTGGCGGAGGCAGGTAGCGAGAATGCGCCGACTGTGACCGTCACCGGTAAGGGTAATTACTGCGGGACGGCGACACAGAAATTCTCTATCGGAAAGGCAACGCCGACGCTCTCGAATGTTTCCGCGACTGCTATCACCTACGGACAGACGCTCGCAAGCAGCACCGTGAGTGGCACAGCGACTGGCGTGGGCAGCGACGGTACGCTTGCAGGGAGTTTTGCATGGACGAATAACACAATCGCGCCCGTTGTGTCCGACAGCAACACGACGGCATAC
>CAJOQZ010000074.1 GCA_905236585.1 uncultured Lachnospiraceae bacterium | reverse complement strand
CTACATCCGCCGCCAGCGTTCCGCGCAGGACGAGCGCAATCTGGTGGTGTCCATTACCGAGGAGGGCGAGGCACTGAAAAAAGAAGCGAAGAAAATCCCCGGCGAAATGGGGCAGTGCTTAAAATTGTCCGACGAAGAAGCGGAGACAGTCTACAAGATCCTGTATAAAATGCTCGACGAACTGAAAGACGAGAGCGCCCCATGAGACGCTGGATGGTATATAACAAAAAGGGAGATTTTAACGGCATCGCGGCAAGGTATGGGATCGACCCTTTGACGGCGCGGTGCATGGTCAACCGCGACATCCCCGAAGAGGAGATGGAGGGCTATCTGCACCCCGACAGGGCGGCGCTTTTTGACGGACGTCTGTTAAAGGACGGCGAAAAGGCGGCGGCTCTGTTAAAAGAGGCGGTTAAGTCCGGGGGTAAACTCCGCATCATCGGCGATTATGACGTGGACGGCATTTTCTCCACCTACATCTTGAAGCGGGGCATTACCCGCGTAGGCGGCGCGGCGGATTACGACATTCCGCACCGGATACGGGACGGGTACGGGCTGAATGGGCGGCTGTGTCAAAAAGCGATTGACGACGGCGTATCGTTTGTGATTACCTGCGACAACGGGATCAAGGCGTTTGACGAGATCGCGATGTTAAAAGACGCCGGGATAACGGTCGTCGTGACCGACCATCACGAACTGGATTTTGCCATGGAGGACGGCGAGAGGGTCTGCCGCATCCCTAAGGCGGACGCGGTGGTAAATCCGCACCAGCCCGGCTGTACCTATCCGTTTTCCGATATCTGCGGCGCGGTCGTGGCGTGGAAATTGATCGGCATTTTATACGACATCTGCGGCATTGCAAAAAGCGAAGCCGACGAACTTCTGCCGTTTGCGGCGTTTGCGACGATCTGCGACATCATGCCGTTAAAAGGCGAAAACCGAACGATCGCTGCGCTTGGACTAAAAGACCTCGCCGCAACGGACAACGTCGGCATGCGGGCGCTGATTGACGGGCGCGGCAAAAGCGGCGCGCCGCTTGGCGCATTCGACGTCGGCTACATGTTCGGACCGTGCTTTAACGCGTGCGGCAGGCTTGACACGGCGCATCGTGCGGTGGAACTGTTGGAGGAGACGAAAGTTTCTGCGGCTGTCGAAAAGGCACAGGCGATGCTCGATCTGAACGAACGCCGCAAAATGATGACCGAACAGGCGGCGCACGAGGCGGTCGCTGCCGTGGAAGCGGCGGGGACGCTTGACGACGTGCTTGTGGTCTATATCCCAGCGCTCCATGAATCCTTAGCCGGGATTGTGGCGGGACGGCTGCGGGAGAAGTATTTCCGTCCGGTGTTCGTCCTCTGCGACGGCGAGAAGATGGTTAAAGGGAGCGGACGCAGCATTCCGGGCTATCCGATGGCGGACCGGCTGCATGAGGCGGAGGATCTGCTCGACCACTACGGCGGGCATCCGATGGCGGCGGGGCTGTCCCTGCCAAAAGAGAATGTCGAGGCGCTGCGCAGGAGGCTGAATGAAAATGCGCATCTTACGGAGGCGGATCTTACCGATACGCTGTTTATCGACGCGGCGGCGCCGCTGTCCTATTTGACGGAAGAGCGCATCCGGCAGTTGTCGTGCCTGGAGCCCTTCGGCGAAGGGAATCCGCGTCCTCTTTTTGCGGACAAGGATTTGATCCCGTATCAGATGGTTTATCTCGGCAAGTCCGAACGGCGGTTTTTGAAATTTCTTTTTCGAATGGCGGACGGGCACGACGTGGAAGCCGTCTACTTTGGGAATGCGGACGAGATGACGGCGTTTTTGGAAGAAAAGTACGGCAAGGCGGAAGTGGACGCGCTTGTCGCAGGGAAAAAAAGCGCGGTGCGCCTGACATTTACCTACTATCCGCAGATCAATGAATTTCGGGGGATACGGACGATACAGGCGAGAATCGAGGATTATAGATGAATGTGATATTACGGATTTGGAGGGCGTTTCTTTCTTTTTTCGGAATCCACGAAAAGGAAAGGGAAAAAGAGGTCATGGAGGACTATCGCAAACGCATCACCAAAGAAAAAATAGCGGAACTTGCCCGCGTGATCGACGGTCAGGTGGAGACGCTTTCTGCACTTGAAGAACGCTGGCAGCATACATATGAAAGCGTGGAGGAGTTCGTCAAAAAAAGGGACGAGCGGGACGCGGATATTTGCAAAGCATTAGAGGAAGTTCGTAAGGACGCCGTAACGCTTGTGGAACGCAATCCGGCGGAAAGCGATGCCGCGAGGCAGCGCAGCCGGGAATTATTGCAGATGCTCTATGAGGAGAGCCGGTTCTATGTCGGCATGGCGGATTCATTAAATGAAATGCTTTCTAACCATAAAAAGCAGATCGACGCGCTTTTTTCCGGGGCAAGGAACGCAGAGCAGACACTGGGAAGAATTTCCGGCGCGACGCTTTCCGCGGCGATGCTCTCCGCGAAATTCGGAGAAGATGCGGCGGAGTTTGCCGCCGTCTGCGATACGATCCGGGAGATATCTTCTGCCGCTTCGGACGAACTTCTTAATATGCGGCAGAACCTTTCCGCGGAGATGGACGCGTACGAAGATACCTTTGAGCAGCTTGCCAATTTAACGGAGCGGCTGTTTAAGAACCGCGACATGATTACGGCGCTCTACGAAACGAACAAAGAAACGGCGAATGCGAAGGCATCAGATACGGCGGCGCTTTGCGCGGACATGGACGAAAAGATTGCCGATTTGCTGGAAAGGGTCGAAGATGCAGGGGCGGTAAGCCGCCGGATCGAAAAGGAAACGGAAAAGTTTCGTGCGGTTGACGAGGAAGAGGCGAAGAGCCGGGCGGATATCGAGTCCGTCGCAGAAGAAATTCACTTGATGATCACGGAGGCATAATGCGGATGCGGACGGAAAATTATACATTTCCCTCACACGACGGCAAGCATACGCCGCTGCATGCGGTGCGCTGGATACCTGACGAAGAGCCGGTATCGGTGCTTTATATCGCTCACGGGATGCGCGAATACATTGAGCGCTATGCGCCGTTTGCGGAATATCTCTGCGCAAAGCGTTTCGTCGTGGCGGGG
>CAJOQZ010000073.1 GCA_905236585.1 uncultured Lachnospiraceae bacterium | reverse complement strand
ACGAGAGAACCGTACAGACTATGTGTGCGACCGGTAAGATAGAAGGACTTGCTAAATTCGGCAGATCGTGGGCAATCCCAAAGGATACGAAAAAGCCTACGGATAACAGAGTAAAGAACGGTGCATATAAAAACTGGCGAAAGAAGAAAACGCCGGAAGATAAATAACCGGAAGAGGTGATAACGGTGATCGTTCAAAAGGAATTGTTTGGGGAGAGCAAACACATCGAATTTAAGGAAGAAATTCCGAAAAAGCATGATAAGTTTCTGAAAGATATTATTGCCTTTGCCAATACTTCCGGTGGAAAAACCATTGTCGGGATAGTAGATGATACTGGTGAAGTAGTGGGGTTGGGTGATCAGAACCCTTTTAAACTATCGGACGCTATTTCAAATATGATATCTGATGCCTGCACTCCTCAGATTAACATGGAGATTACTCCTAAGACAATCGATGGCAAGACAGTCCTTGAGATTGAGGTATTTCATGGTAAGTATTGCCCATATTATCTTGCTTCTGTTGGTAAGGAGAAGTCATCGTATATCCGGGTTAATGGAACCAGTCGCCCGGCAGATGTAAGAACTTTGAAAGAGTTGGAACTGATGGGTCAACAGGTATCCTATGATACATTGAGGGAAATTGGAGAGAAATATAATCAGAATGCAGCAAAAAAACTTATGGATGAGATGTATCGGAAGGCACTTGCCGGAAAATCAAAATGCCGGAATAAGGCTATTGCGGAAGCGTTCCAATATATGAAGATAATAGAAGGCTGGGGTACCGGACTGCCAAGGCTTTTCCGTCAATGTAGGGAAAGAGGACTCGTAGAACCCCGGTTTGAAGAACTCGGCGATGGCATAAAAGTTACAGTATATCGAAAACCGGGTAGCGAGCAGGCAAATGGAATTACCCAATCGACTACCCAAACTACCCAATTACCCGATGAGAGAAAAATGTCGGATGTTGAGATTCGTATAGTTGATGCAATGAAGGAAAACAGTAAAATAACCCAAAGCCAACTGGCAAATCTGCTTGGCATGGATATAAACGCTGTAAAGTATTATGTTCGAAGATTGAGTAACGATAATATTATAGAGCATAAAGGAAGTAACAGAAGTGGGGAATGGGAGGTTTTGATTACCGACTATGCAAAGTGGCGCAACAATGCTTTGATATTATAAGTTCCGATGATTTTCAAGCCGCGGCGGTGGATTATGCAAGAAATAATCCCCTGTAATGGCAGGTTATCGTTGATTGGGTAGTTTGGGCAGTGATTGGAACTACCCAAACTACCCAATCGACTACCCAATGAGAACTGTTATGAATCATAGAGTTTTGAGGATTGGACAAGAATCCAGTCCTTAAATTCTTTAGGGGTGGATTGTCCCTCTGCTACCAAGGCTTTTCTTTTCGGGACCTTGGTTTTGAAATCCTCAAAGGCGGATTTCATCTCTGAGAGCCCTTCCGGGGAGGCAACTGCGAGTTTTTCAGAAAAATAATCCGGGTGCTTTTGAACTTGAGGCAATATGCTGATTAGCGAGGAAAAAGATGCTTTCAAACAAATGCGGAAAGAGACGGAATACATATTTTTCAAATTATGTAGTATTTGACCTGGAAACGACCGGAGTATCTTGCAATACGGATGCGGTGGTTGAAATATCGGCGGTGAAAGTAGAAAACGGAGCGGTTGTCGGGGAATATAGCACGCTGGTAAACCCCGGGCGGTCGATTCCGCATTATGCGACGGAGGTAAACGGCATTACCGACGAAATGGTAAAAGACAGCCCTGATTTTGAAGAAGCGTTGTCCGGCTTTTTGGATTTTGCGGGAGACGCGGTACTGGTCGGGCATAATATACATGCTTTTGACATGAAATTTATATATCGCGACGCAGAGCGATTTTGGGGAAAGACCATAGGCAACGACTATGTCGATACCCTTCAGGTAGCAAGAGCATATCTGCCGCAGCTTAGACACCATAAACTGACGGACTTGGCGGAGCATTACGGAATCGGTACGGAGGGCGCACACAGGGCGCTGAACGACTGCCGCATGAACCAGCAGATATATGAAATGCTCGGCAAGGAGATGTCAAATCCTTCTAAAGAGGCAAAAGCAGTAAGAAAATGTCCGCGCTGCGGAAATATTCTCCGCAAGCGGAGCGGGCGGTACGGGGAGTTTTTCGGATGTTCGGGCTACCCGGAATGCAGATATACGGAAAATATATGACATATTTTAGTCACCTTTAAAATAATGGTCATGTTCTCTTGTTCCCTGTTGCTCTCTTGCCGAAACAATCATTTTACTGGACTGACTGTGTTCATTGAGGGCTGCACCGTAAAACGCAATCCAAGTTGATGAAATTTCCGGCGTTGTGCGTCTAACGGTTTCTTTATAGTTTGTCCAATCGCCATTCTTCGTTCGATAAAAATTGAATCTTATACATCCGGCATATCCTTGTCACATCATTGTATTTTCACCATATATGGCAGCATAAATGCGTCCGCCTTACAATATCCAATTATACTTTGATAAGTGCCTTGTTTTAGTTTGCCATTCAAAAGAATCCTAAAAGATGGACGCTCCAAAAACACGGCAAAACCAAGGCTCCGAAAGCAAATATCATTCTGTCGGCGATTTTAGATATTCTTTTACCTTGAACGCGCAAAAATATGGGAAAGTGTATATCCGGTTCGAATACCCGACGTTAAAATCCCCCAGTTTGATGCCGTATGAGATATCGCTGTAGTTTTCGTTTTTAATTAAAGCCGCAAGAGATTTCGACTGCGCATTGTTGGATTTCACCTCCACCGGAATAAGCGCGTCCTGTGTTCTTACAAAAAAATCTTCTTCGAGCGAGGAATTTTCCTTTTTGTAATAATATAGACCGAGCCCCTGCTTCAAAAAGGCTTCCGCGGCAAAGTTTTCATATACCGCCCCTTTATAAACACCGAGGTTTTTGTTCTGCCGGAGATCTTCCTGCGCCTCATCATCCAATGCCGCTATTAGCAATCCCGTGTCAGGATAATATAACTTGTATTTGTCCTCGTCCGCATTTCCTTTCAAGGGAAGTTCGGGGTAGTGAAGGCAGAGGCATTTTACAATAACGCCGGCATCAACTAACCATTCAATACATCCGGTGTACTCTCTTGATCTCGCATTTTTAGCCACTTTGCTAAGTTGAAACTTTTTATTTTCTTTTGCGAGCTGCGCCGGGATGCTCCTGTAGACACTTAATATTTTGGATTGATCCAGCCCTTGTGCATATTTTCGTACGTCTTCTTCGTAATCTAAGCGGATCTGTTCTTGGATTTCAAGCGTGCCGGAAAAAGTGCCGGTTTCTATATATCTTTTCACAACATCCGGCATTCCGCCCAGCACACAAAAATCCAAAAACAAATTCTTAAATACAGATAATTCGTTCCCGCTAAACGGTCTGCATTCCGTCATATGCGTAAGAATCGAATCAATCTGTGCGTCATCATATCCTTTTGCCCATAAAAACTCTTCAAAATCCATCGAGTACATCTCGTAATCCCTCTTGAAACCTACGCTGTTGCTGTGGATTTTTTTGTAATTGATGCCGAGCATGGAGCCGCTGCAGATGACATCATATCTGCCGTCTGTTTTGAACGACTTAAGCGTTGTCGCTACATCGGGATTATCCTGTAGTTCGTCAAATATGATGATGGTCGCGTTCGGAACAAACTTAAAAGAGGGGTTTACAAGCGATATATTTCTAAGAACGTCGAGAACATCATAGCCGTCTGTCAATATCTGCGCATATTTTTTTTCCAAAGCGAAATTAATATACACAATATGCTCATAATTTAATTTGGCAAAATGCAAAATGGATTCTGTCTTCCCGATTTGTCTGGCTCCTTTTACAATTAGGGGCTTGTGATTTGGGTCTGCTTTCCATGCATTCAAAAAATCGTCAATCTTTCTTCTGTAGTACATAATTCCATACCTCCAACATCATTGTATCACAAAAAAATAGCCACTTCAATAAATTTTATCACGTTTTATGAGCGAGTTTTTGAATGATTTTCACATTTTATTGTGCTGATGTAGTTTTCGCATTAGTTGACGGAACAGATGCAAATATGCTATGATAGGTTGCGTGGAAAGCGAGGTTTTTTGACATGAATATAAGGAAAATGCTCACAAAAGGAACGGCGCTTGCGCTTAGCGCGTTTATGCTTGCAGGCTGCGGCAGTTCTATTGATTCAAACGCGGCGGTAGTTACGATCAATGGCGGGGAAGATACGATTTCCCTCGGCTATGCGAACTTTGTCGCTCACTTGAAGCAGGCGGATTACGATATGTATTACCGCAGTTATTTCGGCGACGATTATTGGACGCAGGATATTTCCGGCAGCGGTTCGACGACGGAGGAGACCGTAAAAGAGACGATAATGACCGAGATCGAGAACACCTACCTTGCGTCGGCGCACGCGTCGGATTACGGCGTGGAATTGTCGGATGCGGACAAGCAGGCGATCACCGAGGCGGCGCAGGCGTTTATTGCGGACAACAGCGCGGACGCGATCAAACAGATCGGCGCGACGCAGGAACTCGTGGAAGAATATTTAACGAAGCAGACCTTAGCGCAGCGCGTCGAAGGAGTCATCAAGGACGATACGGACGTTTCGCTTACCGACGAGGAAACCGAGCAGTCGACGATCGCCTATACCTATTTTGAGACACAGGAGTTCGACGAGCAGAATATTCAGGTGGACAAGTCCGAGGAAGATATCGCGGAGGCGAAGAAGCACGCGGAGGCGGTAGCGGCAGCGGACGGCGATTTCGAGGAAGATGTCGAAGCGGAAGGCGGGACATACACCGAGTATCATTTTACAAAAGCGGAAGATCCGGCAGAAGACCCGCAGTTAGACGAGGCGCTGATTACGGCGGCGAAGAAGTTGAAAGACGGCGAGCGTTCGGACGTGATCGAGGTTGAGGACGATGCGTTCTATGTTGTCTATATGATTAAAGCGGACGACAAAGAGGCGACGGAGGATAAAGTCGAGGAACTTACGACCCAGAAAAAGGCTGAGGCGTTTACCGAAATCATCGACGGCTGGACCGAAGAGACAGATTGGGAAGTAAACGAAGACCAGTGGGCGAAAGTTCAGTTTATCGAACTGTTCGGCGCGAAATCGGACGGAGAGGAAGACGCAGACGCAAGCGAGGAATCCGCTGAAGAGGCGACGGATGCAGAAGCAGACGAGGAATCCGCAGAAGAGACGACGGATGCAGATGCCGAGGAGGAATCCGCTGAAGAGACAACGGATGCAGAAGCAGGCGAAGAATCATCCGAGGAGGCAGCAGGCGAAGAAGCATCCGAAGAGGAGTAGCAACATGAGCATTACAATGAATCTCTACTATACAGGCAGCAACGGCAGCGCAAAAAAGTTTGCGGAGGAAATGGAAAAGAGCGGCACCGCAGACGCAATCCGCAATGAAGCCGGCAATGAGCGGTATGAGTACTTTATTCCGATGAACGATCCCGAAACGGTTCTTTTGATCGACAGTTGGAAAGATCAGGAATCGATTGATATCCACCATGCTTCGCCCATGATGAAAACGATTGCCGACTTGCGGGAAAAATACGACCTTCATATGAGGGCGGAACGCTATATTTCCGACGAAGCGGGCGTTCCCGATAAGGATGCGAAATTCATCAAACAGTAATTGTTCAGATATCGGAACAGATACGCTATTTCTTTAATTATGAAATATATCGCGCATTATTTGTCGAAATATAAAGCGATTAGTATAATGGCACCGTTGTTCAAAATGCTTGAAGCGATTTTTGAACTGCTGGTGCCTATTGTCATGGCGCGGATCATTGACGTCGGCATCAAAAATTCTGATACGGCTTATATTTTTAAGATGAGCCTTCTGCTTTTGTTCTTTGCGGCGGCGGGGCTTGTTGTCGCGATCACGGCGCAGTATTTCGCGGCGCTTGCCGCTGCGCGGTCCGTACAGAAGATGCGAAGCGACCTCTTTTCTCATATCATGCGTTTTTCCGACGCGAGTATGGACGCGTTCGGAGCGTCTACGCTGGTTACCCGGATGACGAACGACTTAAATCAGGTGCAGAACGGCATCAATATGTTCTTACGATTGTTTCTGCGCTCCCCGTTTATTGTGGTCGGCGCCTTTGTCATGGCGTTTTTGATCCATGCGAAAGCCGCCCTGATCTTCGTCGGCGTCATTGCGGTTCTGTCGGTTTTCGTTTTTGCCATCATGCATTCGACGCTCCCGATGTTCCGCCGCGTGCAGACGGCGCTTGACGGACTGCTTCTTCGGGTAAGCGAGAATTTGGAAGGCGTAAGGGTGATCCGCGCATTTGCGACCGGAGAGCGGGAGCGGGAAAAATTCCGCGACGGGGCGGGCGAATTATTAGGCTGGCAGATGAAAAGCGGGCGCATTCAGGCGCTTCTTAATCCGCTGACCTATGTGACGGTGAATTTTGGGCTTGTCCTGCTGCTTTGGTATGCTTCGGGGCTGGTGGAAGGCGGCGTTCTGCTGCAGGGAGAAGTTGTCGCCCTTTGCAATTATATGTCGCAGATTCTGGTGGAGTTGGTCAAATTTGCGAATCTGATTACGCTTGTGACAAGAGGGCTGGCATCTGCCGGGCGGGTTGCGGCGGTTATGGAATATACGCCGGACGAGCGGCAGAACTCCGCGGCGGAGAATTTCGACGGGGCTTATGATACGGCAGACGGAACCGTGATGATGGATGCGCCTGCGATTGAGTTTTCGGACGTCAGTTTTTCGTATGACGGCTCACAAAATGACGGCGCAAAAGCGGATGTGACGCTGGAACATATCTCGTTTCGCGTAAAATCCGGAGAGACGCTCGGCATCGTCGGCGGCACGGGAGCCGGGAAAAGCACGATCGCCCGTCTGATGCGGCATGCGTATGATGCAAGTGCGGGCAGCGTGCGGCTGTTCGGCAAAGACGTCCGCGCATGCACGGACGAAGAAATCGCCGGACTAATCGCCAACGTGCCGCAGAAAGCGAGCCTGTTTGCCGGAGATATCGCCTCGAACCTAAGGCTTGCGAACCCCACGGCAAGCGAGGAGCAGATGTGGGAGGCGTTAGAAAAAGCACAGGCAAAAGATTTTGTCGAGGAAAAGGACGGCGGTTTGTACGCTGCCGTGCGTAAAAAGGGCGCGAATTTTTCCGGCGGGCAGAGGCAGAGGCTTACGATTGCGCGTGCGCTCACGGCGGGTGCGAAAATATTGATTTTGGATGATTCCGCGAGTGCGCTTGATCTGGCGACGGAGGCGCGTCTGAAAGAAGCGCTCGATCGGATGACGGATGTGACGAAGGTCGTAATATCCCAGCGGGCATCGTCGGTGAAAAATGCCGATCAGATCGCCGTCATTGAGGACGGTTGGTGCGTCGGGCTGGGGACGCATGACGAGTTGTTGAAAAAATGCGACGTGTACCGGGAAATATACTACGCACAGTATCCCGAATAAAACCGGTATCGGTGAAAAGGGGATGAGCGCTTGCGAGAAATCGCTTTTTCATCAGATACTGAAGTTTTATGCATTTTATAACTAACCAGGAAAATCCAAACCATGAACCGAATCTTACAGGAATTAAAAACCTATAGCGTACAGATAGCCGCCGTTTTGCTGCTTGCGCTTGTTACGGTAATTGAGACGCTGCGGATACCGGTGCTGACCGGGGAGGCGGTGGACTGCATCATCGGGGTGCACGCCGTCGACCGGGCGGGGCTTACGATCGTCCTGCAAAAAATGGCGGTCGCGATTATCGTCGCCATTGTCGCGCAGTATTTGATGAACCGCGTCAACAACTATATTGCCTATCATCTAACCTGCGGCTTACGAATGAGGGCGTTCGATACGCTCTCGCGCCTGTCCGTAAAACAAATCGATTCTCATCCGCACGGCGACTATATCAGCCGCATCATTACGGATGCGGACGCGTTTTCGGACGGACTTCTGCTGGGATTTACCCAGTTGTTTTCGGGCGTGCTGACAATAGTTTTAACGATATTTTTTATGGCGCGGATATCTCTGCCGCTGGCGGCGATCGTCGCCGTTTTGACGCCGCTGTCGATTCTTGTCGCGAGGTTTATATCCAAGGGGTCCTATCGGTATTTCGGCGAACAGGCAAAGATGCGCTCATCGCTTACGGATTTTACGGATGAGCATATCGAGGGGCAGAAACTGTTGAAAAGTTTTTGCGCGACGGAAGAATCCGTTGCGGATTTTGAAAAATTAAACGCGGCGTTGGCGGAGAGTTCCCTAAAGGCAACGTTTTTTTCTTCCCTTCCGAATCCGTCGAGCCGTTTTGTCAACAACCTGATCTATATGAGCGTCGGCGTGGCGGGT
>CAJOQZ010000072.1 GCA_905236585.1 uncultured Lachnospiraceae bacterium | reverse complement strand
CTCATCCAGACGGTGAAAACGAATTTCCCTGCCGCCCGCTCGCAGCGCGTCTTCGTATTCCGAAAATGTCGGCTCTAAAAGAAGCGCCGCCCGCTCCGGCTCCGCTGTCCGCGCCAAACGCCGGATCAGATCGGACGCGCCGTTGGTGCAGATGATGTCTGCGGGGGAAAGGAAAAAGTTGCTGCTTACTGCATCTCGTTTTCGCGGGGCGCAAGATATATCCGACTCCATAATTCCGTTGTGCGACCGTATGAGCCGATTATCTGCATCCGCGATTGCGGCACGCAGTTTTCGGCAGACGGGGTCCGGATACTGCGGAAAATTAAGTGCCTCCGCCGCCGCCTCTTTTACCTTTTCCGGCAGTCCAAAGGGGCTGATGCTCGCCGAGAAATCCAGCGGCATCCGGTGGTATTTTTCCATATATGTTGTGATGTCGCCGCCGTGGGCGGGCGGATTATTTCTTCTCATAATGTAGTCCCGGCATGCTGGAAATCATCCTGTTCCATGTCATTTTATCATAAAACGATATGAATTTGTTTTTTGTTTTTAAGGTCTGCTTAAGTTTCAAGATATATCCTCTTCCTATCATAACAAGAGACAGGAGGGCAATAACGATGAAAGCAAAATATGTGAAGATACGTTTTCGAGTTGCTATCGGCGCGATCGCGCTGGCTTTATCATTAGGACTTAGCGCCTGCGGCAGTGCCGGGGCAAGCGATACGACGGCAGAAACAACTGTTCAAAATGAGGATGCGGCAACGGATGCACCGGAAGCGATTCAATATCAGGCGTTGACCGCGGATGATATCACGACAAATGACGCCTTAGACAACTCCGAGGACGGCGGGCACGCAATCGAAGCGGACGGCACGACGGAAGGTTATTCCAACACGGCTGTCACAAAAACCGGCGATTCCGAAGGAGACGAAGCAGATTTTTATGGGGAAAACGCGGCGATTTTCGCGACGAACAAAGCGACGCTTTATCTTACACAGATGCTCATTACGACAAACGGCGCCCACGCGAACGCAGTCTTTTCCTACGGGGAAGGAACGACGGTCAACATTACCGATTCCTATATCGAAACGGAAGGGAACTGCTCGGGCGGCTTGATGACGACCGGCGGCGGTACGACGAACGCCGATAACGTAACCATCCACACATCCGGAAATTCTTCGGCGGCAATCCGCTCCGACCGCGGCGGCGGCACGGTAACCGTTACAGATAGTTACGCAACGACAAGCGGCACCGGTTCTCCGGCGATCTATTCGACGGCGGATATCACGGTAGAAGACTCCTACCTCGAATCCTCCGGTTCACAGGGCGTCGTAGTGGAAGGCAGCAATTCGGTGACGCTTAAGGATGTGGATATGGTTGCGGATAATACGGAAAAAAACAGCGACAAGTCCGAATATTATCAAGCAGTCATGATCTACCAGTCCCAGTCGGGCGATGCCGCGGAGGGCTTAAGTTCTTTTACCATGGAAGGCGGCACGCTTGAAAACAAAAACGGCGATATTTTCTTTGTCAATAACACCGCATCCAATATCAGTTTAACGGATGTGGACATCACAAATGATGATGCGGACGGCATCTTCCTTCGGGCGGCGGCAGCCGGGTGGGGGCAGGATGGCAGCAACGGCGGGCTGGTGACATTAAATGCCAGCGACCAGGAAATCAACGGCGATATTGTCGTTGACTCGATCTCCGTACTGAACCTGTACTTAAACGATGGGTCGAACTTTACCGGCGCGATTACGGGAACCGCAGTAGAAGGCGGCGACAGCGGACGATCCGGCGATGTATACGTCGAACTTGACGAAGGCTCCACATGGACGCTGACCGGCGATTCCTATATAAAATCCCTGACCTGCGACGAGGATGCCGTCAACCTGAACGGTTATAAACTGTACGTCGACGGCGAGGAATATGCGGCAGGCACCGCTTCTTCGGGCGAACCGATTGAAATTGAAATCAAAGAATCCTCCGGCATGCCGGGTGAACCGCCGGAAGGCATGGGCGGCGGCAAACCGGGACAGGCTCCTGACGGCAACGGCGGCTCCGGTGAGGGCGGACAGCCTCCTGAGGGCAATGGCGGTCATGCCCCCGATGGTAACGGAGGTCCCGGACAAGGCGGTCCGAATGGCGGCGGTTCCGGACAGGGTGGTCCGAACGGCGGCGGTCCCGGACAGGACGGACAGGCTCCGGGCGAGCCGCCAAGCAACGGGAATAATTCGCAAAGCAACTAAACCGCTTAAGGCATTTACAGCCTTAAAGATATTCTACACAACTCCTTAAAAACATAAAAAAGGCACCGGCGGATTTGCCCGTGCGGCTTAGGGATGCTGTAAATCTCTAAAAATGAAGACGGCATAGTTTACAGAAATGTAGGCTACGCCGTCTTTTCTTGCTCTTCGGGGATTTCTACGGCCCCGATGAAGTTCCAGTGGA
The DNA here is from genome assembly GCA_905236585.1 of uncultured Lachnospiraceae bacterium. Lineage (GTDB taxonomy): Bacteria > Bacillota > Clostridia > Lachnospirales > Lachnospiraceae > RGIG4930. Next base: position 5,631 of record CAJOQZ010000072.1, on the reverse strand, counting down.
TTACGATGGTCTGCTTTTTTGTCCGTGTGCCCGGTATCTTTTCAGACTTCATCACCTCGATTTTCTCTACGAAGGAGCGAATAATCTCTGCGCTCAGTTCCGTAATATCTGTGTACTTACGTACCATTCCGAGGAAGGAATCTACATTCAGCCGCTGTTCCTTTGAGGCCGTGATGAATTCCGTGAGTTCAGCCTTCCGGCTTTCCAGCTGTTTCTGCTCTGCCTCGTAGGATGCTGACATACGGGAAAAGCGTTCATCGCTGGTCTTGCCTTCAACATTGTCTTCGTAGAGACGCTGTATAACGCCTACCGCAAGGTAAATGAGGAACTGATCCTCATGTACGGAAAAGTAGGTCAGTTTTTATCCGAAAAATCAAAAGAAGCAAATTACGGTGACGGATACATTGATTCCCTTTCCGATTATATTCAGCGCCAGTTCCCCGGTATCAAGGGCTTTAACCGCCGTGGACTCTATCGTATGAAGCAGTTTTACGAGACATATGCCGGAAATGAAAATGTGACAGCACTGCCTTGTGGCAATGGAACTAAAGGTCGGCAAGTTCAAGCCTGAATATGTTTCCAAAATGGACTTCTATTTGGAGGGACTGGACAGGCAGATCAGAAAGCCGGACGAGAATCCGAGCGTGGGTCTGCTGCTGTGCGCATCCAAGTTTGCTCTGCTGCCGGTATGTCGCCAGTACCCACGAGTTTGTCTGCAAGCTGCTGATTGCGTCATGTAAATTCCGAGCCTCCTTTCTCCGCTCTCAGCGGAATAATTAAAATGTGCGAGGATAATTAAAAGGTGGGGAGATAATTAAAATGTGTCAATCCCCATCTATCTTCTCAAATTCATCAAGTTTCAGTTCTCGCTTAAGTTCTTCTTCAGTCGGCATATATGCCATGTACTTGGCAGCGTAAATCTGCGTGTTATCCTCCGGAAGTGTATAGCGAACAAGCGTGTCACTTTTATCCGCACAAAGCAGGATTCCGATAGGCGGATTATCACCCTCGTTCATCATTTCTCGCGTGTAGTAATTTACATACATTTGCATCTGTCCAACATCCTGATGTGTCAGGTCTTCGGTCTTAAGGTCTATCAGCACAAAACACTTCAAGATGTAGTTATAAAAGACAAGATCAATATAGAAATGCCGCCCGTCAAAATTGAAGTGTTTCTGTCTGGCGACGAATGAGAAACCTCGCCCAAGCTCCAGAAGGAACTTTTGTAAATGGTCAATCAATGCCTGTTCAAGCTCAGACTCATAAAAATGCTCATTCTGTGGAAGATCAAGGAATTCCAAAACATACGGATCTTTGATGATCTTTTCGTATTCCGGCTTGGGGACCGTGGTCTGGATTTCCGCTGCTACGCTCTCTTTATCCTTGCTCGCAAGTATCCTGTGGTAGAACATGGTATTTATCTGCCTTTGAAGCTGGCGGACACTCCATCCGGACTTTACAGCTTCATCAGCATAAAACGTTCTGGCATCTTCATCTTTAACTCGCATAAGCAGACGATAGTGAGACCAGCTCAATTCGCTCCTCAGCGTGGAGCGTTTTGGAAATGCAAGATAAAACTGCCTCATGTTGCGAAGTCCCTGAATGCTAAAGCCTTTTCCAAATTCCGTAATCAACCGCTCGGAGATATATTTCAAGATCTGTTTCCCGTAAGCAGCACGGTCACTCTCACCACATACTTCGTATATTGACTTGCCTATGTTCCAATACGCCGTCACCATCGCAGAATTGACAGCAGAATATACCTGTCTCTGTGCATCAATGACATAGCCCCGGATGGAGAGATATGCCTCTTCCGAATGCTGATCATCTGGCAGCTCGTCTCTTTTAACAATTTCACCCATAATTTTATCCTTTCAATTCGCTCCACGGTGTGGAGCGTTTTTGAATATCAGGACAGTTTTTCCTGATCTGCGACAGTTGACTTGTTCCTCAGAATGTTTGAACTTGTAAAGGTGGGGAGATAATAAAAGGTGCTATTCTCCAACAGTCTCACTCTCTCCAAGAGCATTTAACTCGTCCTTATGGTCGTTTATGAAATCACGGATTTCCTGTACATATACCTCGGGTATTGAGTAGAACTTCTCCGGAGCCAACTGGAAAACGTAATCGTTCTCAATATGGTTTGTCTCATTGAGGAACTTGCAAGCCTCAGGATGCTGCTTTCTCAATTTTGACATCAATCCTTCGGCTCTCTCAAACAGAAGACGGATAACCAGTATTCTGAAATATACATTTTCGTTTTGAAGTTCATCAAGAAGATAGGTGGTGTCAATTTCCTTAAGGAGTTTCTCATACGAATCATATCCGCTTATCAGTGGCATTAAATCCACAATGCCCTTTTGGATTGCTTCTTCTGTCATGGGCTGCTTTACTTCATCCTCCGGGTTCTCTCTCCCATGAATAAGATTAGATAACAGGTTGTAGCTCTCAAGCCCGGAGAAGTTCTCCTTTGTCAGCTCTATGTTCTTCCTGGCATTGATAATTCGCACATAAAGAGGCTTATTTATATCCTTGGCATAGTTTTCTGTTAATGTGACTACATTCAGCAAATCAGCATCAACAATGGCCTGTGCTACAATTTCACCATTGCTGTTCTCCAAGTACTCTGCCGAAACTCTTGTTGTTAATCCGTATCTCTTAAAGAATCCGCCATGTATGTAATCTATTATCGGCTGAAGGTCATGCGTAAGCATCAGAACAGTCCTGTCTCGGAAAGTCACCTCCTGCTGGTTATCAAACATCCTGCGGATAACAGCAAACTTCTTGTTGGAGTCGAATGCAGATATCGGATCATCCAGTACGATAAGGTCAGCGTTCTCATTTACTGCATCAAACATAAACATTACCAACGAAAACGCATTTCTCTCGCCCCAACTTAAATGATTCTTGGGATCGCTTATAGCTTTTGATTGACCTACGGGCTTCAGATAGGTATGTGCCTTATTCTCGCCATTTTCAATGATTTCGAATTCGTACGGAAAGCCTGCAAGCATAAAGAAATTATTGATGTCTTCTCTTCGCTTATCAATCAATTCCTTCAATTACCCTCCATTTTTAAGCGAATGGCCTCGCCTATTGTAGATTTTCCCGTGCCGTTGTATCCGAACTTAATATTCAGAGTGTTTTCAGATAGCGAAATCTCGGCACTCTGTATATTGTTGCAATTCTTTATCAAAATAATGTGGTCTGGCATTTACCATCCTCCCAGTCGCATGATTTATTGACACTTCTTTTACTATTCCAAATAACTGACTTGTTTACCAACACTCTCTGCATACTCGATTTCAGATCTCGTGCTTTCGCCAATATATCCATCAACATTGATAACAAATATTTCGTCAGCCATGTCAATCTTGCGCTTATGCATATCATCCAGCATTTCCTTGGTCTTTGAGAGTGTACCTTCATCCATACCATCCCAAACTTCTGAATCACCAGCATGTCCAAAAAGTCCGACGCTGATGACGATATTTCCTTCCAGCGTAAGCCTTTTCTGAACATCCATAAATTCATCTTTAAAACGGGTGCTACCACACAGGGTAATAACCTTATATTCTCCGACCATAGTCAATCCTCTTCTATTCAGCTGCCATCAGTATACATGTGGCGTAATTTTGCCGAGGCGATTCAGAGCCATAAAACAAAGCTCTCCTTGCTTATATTTCACTATCCAGAAGCTCCTTTAATTTCTGAACTTCATCCTCGGTAAGGGTAACACCCTTGCCCATTTTCTCATGTTCCGGTGCCCAGTCCCGAAGGTCATATTTCGGTTCTGCACCGTTCCATGATACAAGGTTTAACTCCTTGCGCCAGCCCTTTGCGCTCTCAGAAAGAACGCCTATTTCTTTCGTTATCTCATACTTAAAATCAGCCATTAGTTTCCTCCCTATATTTTCCTAAATCTTTTCCAGCAGAGACCTTCCATACTCGCATTCCATTAGATATATTTCCCGTCATAGATTCCAGTAGAATCGTACCCATTCCGCCCTTTTGTGAATACTTTAAGATTCATAATTATCACCGTCCCTCCTTAACGCATTGTATTTCATCATTTGATAAACCATACAACTGATAAACCTTCTGGTCTATTAAGTCATATAACTCTTGCAGACGACTATTATCATTGACTGAGCCTTTACAATCCATTATGCTTAATATCTCATCCACATATTGCTCTATCTCATGAATGACATTTTCATCATCAGGCATCGCAATCGGTAATTCTTTTATCTGAGGTGCACCTATTCTGAAAAAGCCTCCAGCCAATGACATTGAGTTATAAAAAGTACTATAATAAAACGTCATCAATCTACTATTAAGCAATGCTGTGATATATTTCAAATGTTCATATCCATAAACAATTGTCGTGGACTTTCCTGCTAAGTATTCACCCTTATCATAAAAGCACTCAAGTATCTTGGTCATTCCGCCAATAATTATTTTTTCACAAGAGCTTTCCTTCAAACGCTTTTCAGACATATTTCGCAAATCATCAACGCTAACAACTGGATAAAGATATTTTCCTTTTAAGTAACGCATATCCTCTATTCCGAAGAATGATTTGTATGGATCTAATCCTCCTGTGTTTATGAATTTCTTGTATTCAAAATCCGGATTGGAATTATCCTGTAAAAACTCTTTTACAAGATATGCCTCACTTACCGTTGCAGCACCATTAACATCTGCAATGTATTTTAAGGGCTTGAATTTGCTCATTTTTTCAACTATCTCGAGAGAACCTGCTGATGAGTTAAAATACTTGTCCCAGCTTATATCTGCATAAAACTTATCGGAATCAATGACATTATGATTAGCAACCGTGGTCATACTATCCATAACATCCATAGTTACTGGCCTCTTTTCATCTACCATTTTAATCCGAAATACAACTGGATAAACTGCTGCAGTTTTAAATACTGTTACATTATAGGCAAAGATATTCTGTCTTGCTCGGACTATTTCATTCAGCATTCCAAGCGGAAACGCTCCGGAACCTACCGCCGGATCTGTTGCCGTGTCTAATTTGATACAACATAACGGCAGCCTTTTTCTACCCCGTAACGATGAACACCCCCGTGTGCATTTTTGCACACCCCTCATAACGATGCCGTATGCACCGTTACGGAGTAAGGGATTCGGTTTTACTGCTGCCTTAGCGTACATTGCGTTCTCCTCATGAAACTGGATTTAACCTTGAAATAAAGTCTGAATTGTCGGATCGTAATCCGTATCAATGAGTGTGACTTGCTCACCGCTTCGTGCATATCCCTCAATGTAAATACGATTATCTTTTTTCAAACTGTCAATTTTACAGTCAGTATCATCCAACCTCGATTCTATTACAGACCCATATTTCTTTATCTCGTGGAAATGGGCATCAATATATGCGTCCGTCATCGCAAGGCAGATGAACTTAATAGAGAGCAAATATGTCTCATCAAAATCCTTTCTCCAATCAAACGGAATATAGCAGCCCTCCACAATCAGGTTTTGCTTATTCTCGATTGCGGTCTTTATCATTTCCCGGACAATCGGCCAAAGATAAGTTGTAAGATCATCATCGTCCTCCGGCGTGAGATTGGTATTCCCGCTGCGGATCAGTCCCATTTT
>CAJOQZ010000071.1 GCA_905236585.1 uncultured Lachnospiraceae bacterium | reverse complement strand
TTGAGATGTATTCATGATAGCAATATGTGTACACAATTAGCAATATGAAAAAATAGAGTTACCCACTAAAAGTGACGAAAGGCCTAAAATTTATTATGTCGTTCATCCAAAAACATCTCTCACGGTCGAAGACGACGACCTTTGAGAGATGTTTTTACAGGTAATAAATTAGCCTCTTACATCTCCTCTTTAATCAACATCTGATACGCCTTGGAAGCCGCCTCCAATTCGTCATCACCCTCAATATCAGAAATCGACGGCGCCCCCGTCGCCGGATCTTCATCGTACCGGTATAACAGCACTCCGAGATCCTCCCTCGGATTCCCGTCCTTATCCACCGGAAGCAGCGCGATATAATTCTGTTCGCTTTCGTCTGTCTCAAAAATCAGAATGATCTCACATTCCAAAGATTCCCCGTTGCCGAGATCCACCGTCACCGCCACATCGGTATCGTCGTCATCCACCGGAAAAATATCGTTTTGTTTGCTCATAAATCGAAATCCCCTTTCAAAATGCTGCATGAAATTCGTGCCAAACACATACGCAAAGCAAAAAACTTCGCGTTTATTTACATATTTTCAAAAATTTTACCATATTAAACCCCTTAAAATCAACAAATCGAGCAGATATTATAAAAAACCCCCTAAAAAAATACAAAATCTGTCAGAAAAGTGATATAATACATATCAAATTGTGTTTTTTGTAGAGGCTAAGGGAGGCGGCAAAAGGTTTCCCGTAAGGCGGTGTTAAATGAAAAAATACACACAGGCAGGCAATTATCAGACATTCGGCGTAACGGTCGACAAAGACGGCGGGGCGATGTTTACATTTGAAGTGCAGACGAAGGCACAGCCGGAAATTCACTTGTTTGACCGCGCAACAAAGGCGCCGGTGGATGTGATCGCGCTTCCTCCCGAATACAGTTTCGGACGTGTGTATTCGGTATATGTGGCGGGATATGCATGGGATCGGCTTTGCTATCTCTTGAAGCGCGACGACGAAGTAGCGGTTGATCCATATGCGCCGGTGACGGTCGGCAGAGAGGTCTGGATGAATGAAGGCCGGATCGCCGAGGGCTATAAGATATACGGCGGATTTCCGTCGGGAGCCTATCGTTGGAAAGCTAAGCCCGTACAGATCGCGCCGGAGAAAATGATCCTCTACAAACTGCATCTTCGCGGCTATACCATGGCGAACGGTTTAGCGCCCACGAAGAGGGGGAACTACCGTGGGATATTGGCAAAACTCCCTTATCTTAAGGAACTCGGCGTTACGAGTCTTGAGTTTTTGCCGCTCTATGATTTCGAGGAGATCCGCTATCAGTACCATTATGAGATCAATGCGGACAAGAAAACGGTCCGTGTCGCGGAGGAGCCGATCGGAACGAATTACTGGGGATACGGCGCTGCAAATTATTTTGCTCCGAAAGCATCTTATTTCGGTGGGAAAAACCCGGACATCCATATGAAGGAAATGGTTGACGCAATCCACGCGGCAGGAATGGAAGTGATTATGGAGATCGCATTTATTCCGGAGACGCCGCGGGACGTCATGGTTGACAATCTGATCTATTGGATTCGCGAATATCATATTGACGGATTCCATCTGCTGGGGATCGACCTGCCGATCAAACGCATCGCGCAGAATGCGTATCTTGGTTCGACGAAGATTTTCTATGATTCGTTCCCGCTGGAACTTTTGCAGAACGAAAGCGAACCGAAGCGGCTGTTCGTGACGAACGACGAATTTATTTATCCGCTGCGCCGCTTGCAGAATCATTTTGACGGCAATGTTGCGGAACTGTCCAACTATATGCGCCGACAGGGCGACGGCTACGGCTTTGTCAATTACGCGGCGAGCAATACGGGATTTACGCTGTGGGATGCCTATTCCTACGGGGAAAAGCATAACGAAGGCAACGGCGAAGACAACGCAGACGGCAACAATTACAACTGCTCGCACAATCACGGCTGCGAGGGAGAAAGCGCGAACCGCCTCATCAATCAGGCGCGGATTTCCGCCATGCGGACGGCTTTTGCCTGCGTGCTTTTATCGCAGGGAGTGCCGCTGATTTTTGGCGGAGATGAGGGGGCGAATTCGCAGGGCGGCAACAACAACCCCTACTGTCAGGACAATGAGATCGGCTGGACGGCGTTTTCCCGGAGAAAACTGCCCAAGCAGCTGCGCGAATATGTCCGGCACCTGATCGATTTTCGTAAAGCGCACACTGTCCTTTCCCAGTCGAAGCCGATGCAGATGACGGATTACCGGCATTCGGGCATGCCGGATCTTTCCTACCACGGCAAGGAACCGTGGATCATGGGGATCGGAGAGGAGAAGAAGGCGCTCGGCATCCTCTTTAACGGCTATTATACACAAAGCCAGAACGAAGAAGATATCATGGTCTGCCTGAATTTTTATTACGGCGAGGAGACGTTTGCCCTGCCGCGTCTGGCGCGGGATCGCCGGTGGTTTTTCGTTACAAATACGGGGGAAGCCGAATGGCAGCCGGAAGAGGAGCCGCTTTCGGATCAGTCCTTGATCGTGGTACCCGGCGGGACGATTTCGATTCTTGTCAGTAAGGATAATCCGACGCCGGCAAAAAAGAGGCGGATACGCAGGAAGAAGCCTGCCGCGAAAAAAGCCAATGCTTAAAATGCAACACACACGGAAATCAATTTTTATGTTGAGAACAAACAATCTCCGTGTGAGGGAAGGCATTTTTGCCGTCGAACATGGAGATTTGTTTGTTATCAAGGAAAGATGGAATGAATACATTTTTCGAAAAATGAGGCAATATGAGATTACAACAGATCATCGGACATTTTCAAACAATTACGCATCACCGGCATCTTGTAATGAAGGGGTGCTTTGCGGTGGGACTCTACCGACAGGGGCTTTTACATGACCTGTCCAAGTATTCCCCGACGGAGTTTATTCAAGGGTGCAGATACTATGTAGACGGAAAGCGCAGCGCCAACAACGAGGAACGCGAAGCGACGGGGCGTTCGCTGGCGTGGATGCACCATAAGGGACGCAACAAGCATCACCTCGAATACTGGATTGATTATCCGGTCGATAAAAATTCCAAAACGCCGATGGTCGGCGTGCGGATGCCGGTCAACTATGTCGTGGAGATGTATGTGGATCGTGTTGCGGCGTGCAAGAATTATCAAAAGGACGAATACCGCGAGGGCAATCCGTTAAAGTATTTTCACCGGGGGAGAAGCCACTTGCTGTTACATGAGCGCACGGCGAAGCAGCTGGAGATTTTGCTTACCATGCTCTCTAAGCACGGCGAGGAATATACCAACGATTTTATCCGAAGAAAAGTTCTTCGCAATCGTAAATAAGCAACCGTCCGGCTATCGGAAAGTTGCACGATGTTGACGGCAAAAAGCCGTGAAAAAATAAGGAGACGCTATCCGACATGGAAGAGAAAAAGACATTATACAGCGGCATGCAGGCGACGGGAGCGCTGACACTTGGGAATTATTTAGGTGCGTTGAAAAACTGGGTACGGCTGAACGAAGAGTATGATTGTTTCTTCGGCGTGATGGATCTGCATTCATTGACGGTGCGGCAGAACCCGGCGGAATTTCGGCAGAACGCCCGCAAACTCTACGCCCTCTATGTGGCGGCGGGACTCGACCCGGAGAAGAACTGCGTATATTTCCAGTCGCACGTGTCGGCGCACGCCGAACTGGCATGGATATTAAACTGCTTTACCTATGTCGGCGAACTGGGGCGCATGACCCAGTACAAGGACAAGTCCCTAAAGCACGCGGACAACGTCAACGCCGGACTTTTTACCTATCCGGTCTTAATGGCGGCGGACATCCTTTTATATCAGGCGGCGGTCGTTCCGGTCGGCATCGACCAGAAGCAGCATCTGGAGATTACGCGCGATATCGCGGAGCGGTTCAACAAGATATACGGCGATGTGTTTACCATACCGGATGCGTATTTTGGCAAGCATTCCGCCAAGATCATGTCCCTTGCCGATCCGACGAAGAAAATGTCGAAGTCGGATGAGAATACGAACTCTCATATTTTGCTGACGGATGATAAGGACACGATCATCCGCAAATTCAAGCGCGCCGTGACCGATTCCGATACGGTGGTACGATACGGCGAGGACAAGCCGGGCATCAGCAATCTGATGGATATTTACGGAAGCGTTACCGGCAAGACCCACGAGCAGATCGAAGAGGAGTTTTCCGGCAGGGGCTACGGGGATTTCAAACTCGCGGTCGGCGAGGCGGTAGCGGACGAACTTGCGCCGCTGCAGGCGGATTACGAGCGCCTTCTGAAAGACAAAGCGTATATCGACGAGTGCATTAAGAAAAATGACGACCGTGCGCGCTATGTATCGAACAAGACCCTTCGCAAAGTAAAAAAGAAAATCGGCTTGACCGAAGTCTAAAAGTGCCTTATAATAAAGTCGCTTGATTCGTTACATAATGTTTTTGTATGTTTTTCGGACGCTTTTTGCGTCCGATTTTTTTCGGGAGCCAAGTACTGTCCAACGAACGAAGTGAGTTGATGACAGCACTGGCATCCGACGGAGTAAGTCAGATAATAACTTGCGTTATTAGAGGAGCCAAGTACTGTCCAACGAACGAAGTGAGTTGATGACAGCACTGGCATCCGACAGAGTAA
>CAJOQZ010000070.1 GCA_905236585.1 uncultured Lachnospiraceae bacterium | reverse complement strand
CGATGCAGTGCTTCCGTTCAAGATGAAAAAGGCGGAAGCCGAACAGCGGATCAGCGACTATGTCGGCAGCCGGAAATTTTTTGCCAATAAGAGGTTCCAGCAGGAGTTTACGACAGATAATATCATGGGTGTTTACTTTCCGTATATGCTCGTCGACATGAAGGGGCATGCGTCGTTCACCGGCGAGGGAGAGATCGAAACAGGCTCCTATACGCGGACGATCGGCAGCGGCAAAGACGAACAGGAAGAGACGATCTATAAAGTTGACCGGTATTCCGTGCATCGGGAGTGCGACGTCGCCATCGACGACTTGGAAGTGGAGTCGAGTTCCCGGCGGGCGTCGGCGAAATCAAACCATGAGACGAACAACATCATCAACGCGATTCTGCCTTTCGATACGGAAAACTGCGTAAAGTACGACGCGAACTATCTGAAAGGTTTTACGTCGGAAAAGCGGGATACGAACCGGAGCGATCTGCAAAAGGTTGTGGATAATCAGGAGACGGAGGCAATCAAGTTCGCGCTGAATGACAGCGTTCGTAAGTACGACCGCGGCGTGCGCTGGGATGATATTTCGGTCAAAAAAGACGGAGAGAAATGGATTTCCGCCTATCTTCCCGTCTGGCTTTACAGTTATGTGGAAAATCCGGGAAAGAAGAACCAGTTGACGCATTATGTCGCGGTCAATGCGCGTACTGCCGAGACGATCGGCAGCGTTCCGATCAATAAGGCGAGGATGTCGCTGGCGTCGATTCTGATCGGTCTTTTGACGGCGCTTGTTTTGTTTCTTGCCATGGGCGGCACCAGCGTGGATTCGTTTTTGGTTCCGCTGATCGGCGGATTTGTCGTCGGCGGGATATGCTACTCGGTATTCTTTGGCAAATATCGGAATACGGGCGCAAGGCATTATTTTGAACATGAAACGAAGATCGAGATCAAGAACGTACAGGATGATGATGAGCGGCTGAAGCATTTCGAGACGAAAGACAGTCAGATGAAAGGGTCGAATAATACGACGGTAAATGTAGTAAAATTATAGCAGTAACGAAAGGCGGTCCCGATTCTTTGTGCAGGCATGAAATCGGGGCTGTTTTTGTGCGTCATTATAGGAAGTCTTCTCTTATCACCGCCAGCAGATTCTTCGTCAGAGCCGGATTGTGCCGGATGCCCTGCTCGCAGAGCATCAGAATCTCTGCCTGCCGATCCAAATCGGCGATCGTATTTTTTCGCATCCGGTAGTCCACGAGGTCGAACATCATCAACAGTTCCACATATAATACGGCGAACAAAAACTGCCGCAGGACGAAATACGTCTCGTATGCTTTGATGTAGAGTTCCTGGATGCAGTAGGAAAAATAGGCGCGGTATTTATCCGCATATCCCGCCGCCATCATTTCCCGGACGTCGCGGTCGAACGTCCGATCCGCCTCATCCACTTGTAAGTCGGCAAACATTTTCCGATAGCGTTTGATGAGTTTATAAAACTGCGGTTCCCGTAGCCAGAGGGCGCCGTAGTTGATGTGGTTTAGGATCATGCGGTCGATGGTCTGTACCGAGAAAAACGCGTATGTCGGTGCGCGGTTTAAGTCGTAGATGCCGAAAGTGGATGCGTCCGATGTTAGGACGATTTTTTTCGCCGCATCGATCCGGTCGCGGACGATCTCGTCATGCTCGTGGTAGATATAGGCATAGAGCGCCGCCCAGCGCTCGGACAGATCCGTATCTTTTTCCCAGATAAAGTCCAATATCTTCTCCCGGTCTTCTTTTAGGAAAGCAAGAAATGCGGGATCGTCGTTCTCCTGCCCCCATGTCGGTTCGATTGCCTCATTTGTCGGCTCAAAAGTCAGACGGTGGAGATTTTGTAAAAACGTCCGGGCGACGGAGATGCAGGAGAGTTCGAGCGTGACTTCAATCTCGTCGTTCATCAGCACCCCGTCCCGCGGAAAGACGCGGCAGACCAAAGGCATCAGATGCAGTTCGCCGTTGACCTGAAACTGGCATAATTTATCGCCGTTCCAGAACGGACAGCGGTCGAAATCCTTGATAAAGACGCTCGGATTGCGCCGCCACACACGAAACAGGAGCGCCCGTCCGTAGGCACCCCTTATTTTGCGATATTCCGCCAGCGTCGCCTCGTCAACCGGAATCTGCCACCCTTTGCAGCAGGTATGCGGGCAGTCTGCACCGAGGCATTTGAATTGATGGTAAAATGAGATAACGGAAGTCTTCATACAAAAAACGGATTACTTTCCCGGATATGTAATCAGCGACTCGACGTTGTACCTGGATAAACGTTCGCGCCCTTTTAATCCGGCAAGTTCGATGACAAAAAGCATCATAACGACTTCGCCGCCCAGTTTTTCAACGAGTTTGGCAGCGGCTTCAATCGTGCCGCCGGTGGCGATCAGATCGTCGACAAGAACGACTTTCTGCCGCGGCGCAACGGAATCCTTATGCATCTCGATTGTCGCCGTGCCATATTCTAAATCGTAGGTCTGTTCGACGGTCTCAGCGGGCAGTTTGCCTTTTTTGCGGATTAAAACGAACGGCTTATGCAGATTGTAAGCGAGCGGCGTTCCAAAGATGAAGCCGCGGGACTCCGTCCCGGCAAGGATGTCAAAATCCACGGAGGAGAGTCTTTTTTGCATTTCGTCGATCGCGAACTTAAAACCATCCGGGTCGGAAAGCACCGTCGTAATGTCGCGGAACATGATGCCCGGCTCCGGAAAATCCGGAATGGTGCGTATATATTGGTCTAATTCATTCATGATAAGATACCCCCTTCTTATTGATGCCAATATATTATATCACAAAACGATGAGGAAAATGTAAATTTATTTGGTGATTACGCGCTTCTTTTATCAAAGAAATTCATTTAAATTAATCATGAGGAACATAATCCGTGAGAAATGGAATAACATGCTTCGTTATAAAATATACTTTCCATAATGTAAGAAATGCGTTAAAATGGAAACGAATTTTGATAAACGAAAGGAAAAGCCATGAACAATAAATTTCCGAAAATTGCATTTATATTATTTTTCGTAGCCGCGATCTTTTTGGTGATCGACGGACTTTTGACGGGAACGATCTGGTTTTATGTATTAGCAGGCGTATTCCTGCTGCTTGGACTGTTGTTTGCCATAGATATGAACAATGGCGACAAAAATAAATGACGAATTAAAAATTTTTCAAGCGTATTTTGGGAGTAAATGCTATGGATTGCAGGGAGAATAACGAGATTGCCCGTCTGGTACAGAATCTGCTCGGGGACTACGACAAAGGGCGGGATATTGACACCATGGAGATTTTCAACCGGCCCGATCAGGAAGTCGTCGAAGACTTGATCCGCAAGATGATGCGGCTGATCTTTCCAGGATATTACCGGGATTCGACCTATAAGTTTTACAACATGGAAGGCAACCTTACGGTCTTGATCGAGGATGTGCTGTATAATTTGAGCAAGCAGATTTCCATTGTTCTGCGGTACGCAGCCGGGGACGAGCATCCCGACGAAACGACGATTGAGGAGCAGGGATACTGCCTTGCCCTGAATTTCTGTAACCGTCTGCCGAAGATCCGTGCATACGTGGACACCGATCTTGAAGCGACATACCAGGGAGATCCGGCGGCGTACAACAAAGATGATATCGTGCTGTCCTATCCGGGGCTTTTTGCGATCACGGTGAACCGGTTGGCACATGAATTATTTTTATTAAATGTTCCCTTAATTCCTCGCATGATGACGGAATATGCGCACTCAAAGACCGGCATTGACATTCATCCAGGGGCGACGATCGGCAAATATTTCTTCATCGATCACGGAACGGGCGTCGTGGTCGGTTCGACGACGACGATCGGGGAGCATGTGAAGGTATATCAGGGCGTGACGTTAGGGGCGCTGTCCACGAGCGGCGGACAGGCGCTGCACGGCGTCAAGCGGCATCCGACGATTGAAGACAACGTAACGATCTATTCGGGGGCGTCGATCCTTGGCGGCGATACGGTGATCGGCAGAAATTCCGTGATCGGATCGAACGCGTTCATTACAAAATCCGTTCCCGAGGGCACGCGGGTCACGATCAAAAATCAGGAACTGCAGTTTAAGGGCGAGGACGGCAAGATCATTGAAATGAATGATTTTGCACAAGGGGATGCATGGTGCTATGTCATATAAATGAGATTGAGAACAAACGCTTCTTTGTGTGAGGTTAAGGCATTCTTGCCGTCGAACACATAAAAGAAGCCTTTGTTCCAAAGGCAAAATCGGATGAAAAATGATAATAATTGATTTCCGTGATTTTTTACAAAAAAATCTTGTCAAAGTACCTAAGATAATATACAATTTAGACATGTGCAGGGGTGATGCGAGCGATTCACCCCTGACAATAATATTAAAAGGAGGTATGAGTTTATGGTAATTCGTTTATTCTGCGCTGCTGGCATGTCTACGTCCATGTTGGTCAACAAGATGCGTGAAGCAGCAAAAGAAAAGGGCAAGGACGACGATATCGTTGCTTATCCGATCTCTGAGTTAGAGTCTAAGGTCGATGAGTGCGATGTTGCTTTGCTTGGACCGCAGGTTGGCTTCCAGCTTGACAATGCGAAGAAGATCTGCGAGCCGAAGGGCGTGCCGGTAGACGTTATTCCGAGTGCTGACTACGGAATGGTTAACGGCATGGCTGTTTTGAAATTTGCGCACAAACTGGCTGCGGGCAAGAAATAAGTCAATAAGTCGGCGTAGATTTCATTCGTAAAAGCAGGAGAGTATTTTAGTAAAAGGAGATTGTTTATGGAGTTTTTACAGAAGAGCGTCGTGCCCGCGATTATGAAATTCGTTAATACGAAGGGCGTTACGGCAGTAAAAAACGGTATGGTTGCGACGATTCCCGTAATCATCACCGGTTCGATCTTCCTGATTTTGGCGCAGCTGCCCGTTGAATCCTGGGCGGCGGCGGTTTCCAATTCGGGATTAGGAGACATTTTCTTCAAGGCTTACAATGCAACGTTTAGTGTAGACGCGATTGTTGCGGTACTTGGTATTTCCTATGAGTACTGCGTTGCCGAGAAAGTTGAGCCGTTCGGCGGTGCGATCATCGGTATGGCATGCTTCTTGCTGCTGCAGCCGGATACCATCGCTGTTACGACCGAAGCGGGCGAGACTTTGATGGCTGGCGGTATCAACCGTACATGGACGGCTGGTCAGGGTATGATCGGTTCCATCATCATCGGTTTGATCGTTGGTTTTGTGTATTCATGGTTCATTAAGAACAATATCCGTATCAAGATGCCGGCAGGTGTTCCGGAAGGTGTTGCGAACTCCTTCTCCGCATTGATTCCGTGTATCGTTTGCGTTACGGGTGCTACTGTAATTCACGGTATCTGCGTATTCGCGGCTGGCGAGACGTTTATGGAACTGTTCTATGCGGTGATCGCTGCTCCGTTGCAGGGCTTGACGGACTCCTTGGGCGGCGCGATGTTCTACATCTTCATGGCTACGTTCCTCTGGATGTTCGGTGTTCACGGCGCTTCCGTTATGGGCGGCATCATGGGCGGTATCTTCCAGGCGAACCAGTTAGAGAACCAGGCTGCATTCGAAGCGATCGGCAAGGATCTTTCCCAGTGGTCGGTTAATACGCCGGGCGTACATATCGTTACGCAGCAGTTTATTGACCTGTTCTCCGCAATTACCGGTTCGGGTATTACATTCGGTATCGTTATCTACACCTTGTTCTTTGCTAAGTCCGCACAGCTTAAGGCTTTGGCAAAGGTTGAGGTTGTACCGGCGCTGTTCAACATCAATGAGCCGTTCCTGTTCGGTGTTCCGATCTGCTTGAACCCGTTCATGGCCGCTCCGTTCATCATTACGCCGATGATTTCCCTGTTCTTAGAGTATATGGCGATTTCTATCGGATTCATTGCACCGTATACCGGTGTAGCGGTACCTTGGACGACGCCGCCGATCATCTCCGGATTTATCGTAGGCGCTTCGGGCGGTACGGCAGTTCAGACGGCGTTATTGCAGGCGGTTGTTCTTGCGATTTCGGTTGTTATGTACTTCCCGTTCCTGAAGATGATCGATAATCAGAACCTTGCAGCCGAGGAAGCGGCGGCAGCAGCAGGTGATGATGACGACGACGATTGGTAGGATGTGCTAAGGGATTTCATCCCGAAGCATTAGCCTCGCAGGAGGTCGCGTAAGTAAAATAATTACTCTCCCGAAGCCCCTCGGGACTTTGGGAGAGTTTTTATAGTAATAGTTGAAATATTTAAGGTTGTATCTCAAAAAGGGGGAAACAAAACATGAGTGAGAAACTCGAACTTGCTTGCTTTAATATCATTACACATGTCGGAACGGCAAGGAGTGCGTATATTCAGGCAATCCAGGTTGTTAAGAATGAAGGAGACTATGAGAAAGCAGAGCAGATGATCAAAGACGGTGAGAAGGAATTTACCGAAGGTCATCATGCGCATGCGGACTTGCTTACCATGGAGGCTAACGGTGAACTCGGTGGAGCGCCGCTTCTGCTTTTACACGCGGAAGACCAGTTGATGAGCGCGGAATCATTCAAAATTATTGCGGATGAGTTGATTGCGATCTATAAGCGTCTCGACGGCAAATAAATAGCGTGCCTTACACGTGGATTACTTGCATCTGACGCACTTTCAATGTGCTTTAAGCACCGCGTCCGATGCGGTAACTGTTCAAGGATCTGAACGGTTGATTATTGCGGCAGTCGTGTGGTTCATTCGCATGACTGCCGTTTCTTTATATTTAAGGAGGAATGCATATGGGGTTTCGAAAAGATTTTTTATGGGGCGGAGCGTCCGCGGCGCATCAGTTCGAAGGAGCATGGGATGTGGACGGCAAGGGCGTTTCGATTGCCGATGTTATGACGGCGGGCGACAATGTGACGCATACGCCGCGCCGGATTACCGACGGCGTGCTGGAGGGAGAAGACTACCCGAATCATGTCGGAATCGACTTTTTCCATACGTATAAAGAGGATATCGCGCTTTTCGCCGAAATGGGGATGAAGAGTTTCCGCACGTCGATCGCATGGACGCGGATTTTTCCGAATGCAGATGATGCCGAGCCGAATGAAGCGGGCTTGCAGTTCTATGACGACCTGTTTGACGAGTGCCATAAGTATCATATCGAGCCGATTGTGACGCTGTCCCATTTTGAGATGCCGTATCATTTGGCAAAAGAATACGGCGGATTTATGAACCGGAAGGCGATCGACTTTTTTGTAAAGTTTGCGACGGCTTGCTTTAAGCGCTATAAGGATAAAGTAAAATACTGGATGACGTTCAACGAGATCAATAATCAGGCGGACTACATTCCGCATCATCTGGCGCAGGAAGGCGCCATTCTGCCGAAAGAGGGCGACGATCTGGAATATATGATGTATCAGTCGGCGCATTATGAACTCGTGGCGAGCGCGTTGGCGGTCAAAGCGGCGCATGAGATCAACCCGGATATGCTGGTTGCGTGCATGATCGGCATGAATCCGGTATATCCGGCGACCTGCAAGCCCGAAGACAACATGCAGGCAATGATGACGATGAATTTCAAATATTGGTTCGCGGATGTGCACGTGCGCGGGAAATACCCGTCGTGGCTGTTGAAACTGTTCGAACGGCGCGGCTGGAATATGGATATTACCGAAGAAGATAATAAGGCTCTGCTCGCCGGTACGGTAGACTATATCGCGTTCTCTTACTATATGTCGTTCGCAACGGAGGCAAAGGCGGAGAATCCACATTATGAATACCGCCCGGGCAAGGACTTTGTGCGCAACGAATATCTGAAAGCATCCGACTGGGGCTGGCAGATTGACGGTTTGGGCTTGCGGTTCTGCCTGAACTGGTTCAATGACCGCTTCGGACTGCCTATGCTGATCGTGGAGAACGGATTTGGCGCATATGATAAAGTAGAAGCCGACGGTTCCATCCATGACGATTACCGGATCGAGTACTTAAAGGCACATATCGAAGCAATGAAAGGCGCAGTAGAGGACGAGGGCGTCGATCTGCTCGGTTACCAGATGTGGGCGCCGATTGACATTGTTTCCGCTTCGACAGGCGAATATGACAAGCGCTACGGGTTGATCTATGTCGATATGAACAACGCCGGAGAAGGCACATGGGCGAGGAGCAAGAAGAAGTCATTCTACTGGTACAAGAAAGTCATAGAGACGAACGGTGAGGATTTGGCGAATGAATAAACTCGGATTAGTCATGGAAGGCGGCGCCATGCGCGGACTTTTTACCGCAGGCGTCATCGATGTACTCATGGAGAACCATATCGAAACGGACGGCGCCATCGGCGTTTCCGCCGGCGCAGCATTCGGCTGTAATTATGTCTCGAAGCAGCATGGGCGCGTCCTGCGCTACAACCTGCGGTTTTGTAAAGATCCGAGGTTTTGCAGCTGGCTGTCGTTCTTTTTGACCGGGAATCTTTACAACGTCGAGTTTGGCTACTATACGATTCCGACTGTCTACGACCCCTTCGATTATGAGGCGTTCGCGGCGAGCGACATGGATTTTTGGTCGGTTGCGACGGATGTCATGACGGGAAAGCCGGTATACCATAAGTATGGCAGTTTCCGTGACGACGACGTCAAATGGCTGATCGCATCCGCTTCGATGCCGATGGTTTCCAAGCCCGTCCATGTCGGTGGACGAACCCTTCTTGACGGCGGCATGAGCGATTCGATTCCCCTGCAGTTCATAGAAGAGCATGGATATGATAAGAATATCGTCATCCTGACTCAGCCGAAAGTATACAAAAAGAGCGATCTGACCTATATGCCGCTGGTGCGCCTTGCGCTGCGGCAGTACCCGAATCTGGTACATGCGATCGACATTCGTCCGAATGTGTATAATAATCAGGTTCGTTATGTGAACCGGCGGGCAAAAGAGGGGGCGGCGTTTGTCATCCAGCCGCCCGCCCGTCTGGGGATCGGCGCAGTCTGCCGCGACAGAAGCGAATTGAAGCGGGTCTATGCGCTCGGCAGGGAAGCCGCGCAGCGAAGACTGCCGCAGTTAAAAGAATGGCTGAAAGATTGATAAAATAAAAGAAGATTTAATATAGGTAATTCTGATTTAAGAACAGATACGATTTAATAAAACGAAAATGAAGATCAAAACAGTTGAACTCGAAACAGTCTGCGGTCCGACCAGCAAACTGCCGAAGAATTTTCTGCCGGAGGTTGCTTTTGCCGGGAAATCCAACGTCGGGAAGTCGTCGCTGATCAATGTGCTGATGCAGCGGAAATCCTTAGCACGCACATCCCAGCAGCCCGGGAAAACGCAGACGTTAAATTTTTACAATGTAAATCGCGAACTCTATTTCGTCGACCTCCCCGGATACGGCTATGCGAAGGCATCCAAGGAAGAAGTTAAGAAATGGGGGCGCATGATCGAAAAATACTTATATTCTTCCAAGATGCTTCGTGCGGTCTTTTTGCTGGTGGATATCCGGCATAAGCCGGGTGAGAATGACCGACAGATGTACGACTGGATTGATTATATGGGATATCAGACGATCGTCATCGCGACAAAGGCGGACAAACTGAACCGCTCGCAGATCGACGAACAGTTGAAAATGATCGAACAGGAACTTTCCACAAAGGCAGATACGATCCTCCTGCCGTTTTCTTCCAAGACAAAACAGGGGCAGGAAGATATCTATGACCTCTTGGATCAGGTGCTGGAGAACGAAAGGGAAGACGGTTGATGCGAACTCGAAAGCCCCATGTATTCTTAATTGGACTGTTCGCGGCGCTTTTAGCGGCGTCCTATGTGCTGGTTGCGGCGTTTGGGACCACAAAGGGGAGCGTAAAGCCGCAGACCGACGACAGAACGGAGGACGCAGCGGTATCAGGGGATGACGCAGAAAATTCCGTCGTTGCGGAGGAAGATGCCGCAATTACGGTGGTGACGTCCTTTTATCCGATGTATATTGCTGCTATGAACCTGCTTGACGGTGTGAATGGGGTTTCGCTATATAATTTGAGCGAGCCGCAGACGGGATGTCTGCATGATTATCAACTCGTGCCTTCGGACATGGAACTGCTGTCGGATGCGGATATTTTTATTATCAACGGCGGCGGGATGGAAAGTTTTCTTGACGACGTGATAAAGGCGTATCCGAATCTTACCGTCATTGATACGTCCGGCGCGATTGCGTGGAATGAGGCAATACATAATACGGACGCACATGATGATGCCGATGATACGGATGAGCATGACGCGGACGGCGAGGGTATAGCAGATGCACGTGATGACGCTGGGGATACGGATGAGCATGACGATCACGATCATGAGGTGAACGCCCATTTTTGGCTTTCCGTGCCGTTGTACCGGATGCAGGTTGAGGCAATGACGGACGGTCTTGCGGCGTATTTGAATACCGACAAGGAGAAGCAGACGACGCTGCGACCCGATGAAAAGGCGCGATCCGCTATGATGACGGCGATCTCGGACAATTCATCTTCCTATCTTGCGAAAATAGATGAGCTGATTGCACGGGAGGACGCGCTGCGCCAGAGACTGCAAGGGCTTAAGACGATTACATTTTTTGACGGTTTTGCTTATGCCCTTATGGATTACCGGTTATCGGCAGTCTATTCGCTGGATTTGGACGAGGAAAGGCAGATCAGCGCCGGAGAGGTTGCACAGGTCGTAAGTGCGGTTCAAAATGCGGGCGACAACAAGCCGGTGATCTTGGCGGAGGAGCGTTACGGCGCCGAACTGGCGGAGACGGTGCGTAAGGAAACAGGTGCGACCGTGATTTATCTGGACCCGATCGTCCGAGGAGATGCGGCTTCGGGAGACGGAGGGAGCGCATACGATAAGGATGCCTATATCACGCGGATGGGAAAAAACATGGATCTGCTGGAAGAAGTGAAGGAGCGGTAGTTATGCGCAAACGCCGAACCCCTTGCGGGTTCCATTGCATTAAAATGAATCATTTGTCGGTGTCCTTCGGTGACGCGGAAGTCCTTTCCGACATCAACCTGCATATCCATTGCGGTACGCTGACGGCGATCATCGGTCGCAACGGCGCAGGGAAATCGACTCTGATCCGTGCGATTTTGGATGAGATCCCGCACGGCGGAAGCATTGAGTTTAAGAATACCGAAGACGGGAAGATCAAGCATCTGGAGATCGGCTATGTTCCGCAGACGATCAATATCGAAAAGAATACGCCGATGGATGTGTATGATCTGGTGGCGGGATTTCGCTATCGGACGCCGGTTTTTTACCATTCGAAAAAGATAAAAGAAGATATAAAAAATGTCCTTGCGGAGTTTGCCGCGGATGATCTGATCGATCAGCCGATCGGGACGCTTTCGGGCGGTCAGCTGCAGCGTGTGCTGCTTTCTATGGCGGTAATGGAAGAACCGAATCTGCTCCTTTTGGACGAGCCGGTTTCCGGAATCGACAAGGTAGGAATGGATCTGTTCTATGAGAAGATGCTGACCTTAAAAAACAGCCATGACATGGCGGTCATCATCATTTCCCACGACTTGGATTACGTGGCAAAATATGCAGACAATGTGATTCTGCTGGATAAAACGGTACTCTGCGAAGGAACGCCGAAACACGTATATGAGAGCGACGCATTTAAGCAGATGTTCGGCGGCGCGACTTATACCTATGGGAACCCGCGACCGAGGGAAATCCCGATCAAAAGCAGCCGCATAAGCCTGTGAACCGCATAAGGAGGCTGTAAAATGCCTGATTTTCTGAAATATGATTTTATGAAAAACGCCTTGCTGGCGGTAATGATAGTGACGCCGATGCTTGGGATTTTAGGTACGATGGTCGTCCATAAGAAGATGGCGTATTTTTCGGATGCGCTCGGGCATTCCGCCCTGACGGGCATTGCGGTCGGCGTGGTCTTCGGACTATCGAATGTCAACCTGTCCATGGTGCTTTTCGGCGTGGTATTCGCACTTTTATTAAATCAAATCAAGATTAAAAATTTACAGTCCGTCGATACATTGATTTCCGTATTTGCAAGCGCATCCCTTGCGGCTGGTCTTGCCATTCTTTCCAAAGGAGGGAATTTCGCACAGTATTCCGCGCTGCTTGTCGGGGATGTGCTAAGTATTAGTAAAAGTGAAATTATAATTTTATTTCTCATGTTTTTGTTGGTAGTCGCCTACTGGAGTTTTGCATTGAACCGTCTGGTTGCGATCTCCGTGCATCCGACGCTTGCAAAGGCAGGAAATATTAAAGTACGCCTGTATGAAGATGTTTTTGCTGTGCTGATTGCGGTGATCGTAATGCTTTCGATCCGCTGGGTCGGGATTTTGCTCATCAATGCGCTGTTCATCTTACCGGCGGCAGCGGCGAAGAATATTTCCCGAAACATGCAGGAATATCATGTTTATACAATTTTGATTTCATTTTTTTCCGGCGTTGTGGGGCTGGTGGCGTCCTATTATACGGATGTTGCGACGGGACCGATGATTGTACTGTACGCCGCTGTGATATACGCGGCGACATATCTGTATGGAAAGGAATAGAACTATGGATAGCGCATATGAGGAATTTCGGAACGCGTATACCGCATATATGGGGGAGCATGCGTCCGCCGCGCCGAATGAAGCGGTTCTTGCTGCGGCAAAAAAGATGCTTGCGTTTCCTCCTGAGGCGAGGGCGGACGACGAGGAGCATTTTTCCTATGTGACGGAAACTTACGGCGTGATCGCCGACCAGTCGCGGGATCTTACGGAAGAAGAGATCGCATCGTTTCAAAAGGGATATGTGGATTTTCTTGTAGAAGCGCGGCGCTTAGGGGCGGATCTTGACGCGGAGCCTTATGGGGCGGATGTTGCGCGTTTCGTGACGCGGTTTTCCGTTCAGCGGTATTATCGGCAGGTCCTGGCTCCGTTCATTTGGCTGTTAGATACGCTAAGTGCGCAGGGGATTTTGGTTAATTCGCCTTGGAGCCGCGTGATATCGAGCGGCTATGCGTCGCAGGAGAGTTACGTCTTTCACCAGAACCGGCAGTTTCCGACGGAGATTGCCAAACTGTGCAGGGATGTATATGGTGAAGAGGATTTGACGGAAGACGACGAGTGGGATTTGGTGGCATTTTTTGAGGAGACAAACGGCTGGAAAATGCTTCAGAAGAGATATCCGCAGTTGTTTGAAGAAGTCCGCGACATCCGGCGGAACGTGTTGCAGCGGGTCGGTGGGAGTAAGCGATTGCGTAAAATACTCAATATGTCGTGATCAAAAATAAGGAGGTCAATATGAAAAACAAGACGGTAGTTACAAGGGTGGGGTGTGCAATTCTTGCGGCGTCCTTATTTTTCTGCGGATGCAGCGCAGGAGGCGGAACGGCAGCAAATGAAAGCGGCGCGGCGGATAATGCGGCGGCTTCGGATGAGGCGGCAACGGCGGAAAGCGGGGATGAAACTGTGGCGGGAGTAAAACCGGAACTATTGGTGGTATCCTTTGGAACGAGTTATAATTCGTCTCGAAGCGTTACCATCGGCGGAATCGAAAGCACGCTCCGCGAGCAGTTTCCGGATTATGACGTCGTGCGGGCGTTTACGTCGCAGACGATCATTGACAAAATAAAAGAGCGCGACGGCGTCGCGATTTTTAACGTAACAGAAGCGCTGGATGATGCGGTATCACGCGGCGTAAAAAAAATCGTCGTTCAGCCGACCCATTTGATGGACGGCTTCGAGTACACGGATCTGAAAGAGGAGCTGGAAAAATACGCGGACAAATTTGATGCCGTTGCCCTCGGAGAGCCGCTTTTGACGGATGATGCGGACTATGAGGCGTTGGTTTTCGCCTTAAAAGAGAAAATGAGCGCGTATGACGACGGCAAGACGGCGATCTGCTTCATGGGGCATGGGACGGAAGCCGATTCCAACGAGGACTACGCCATCCTCCAGCAGAAGATGACCGAGGCGGGGCTTTCTAACTATTACGTGGCAACGGTGGAGGCGGAGCCGACGTTTACCGACGTCATCGATGCGGTAAAGGAAAAAGGCGGCTATACAAAAGCGGTGCTTGTCCCTCTGATGGTGGTTGCCGGAGATCACGCGACAAACGACATGGCGGGGGACGAAGATGATTCCTGGAAAAGTCTCT